>CATLZI010000099.1 GCA_950063125.1 uncultured Porticoccus sp.
GGCGGTTCCTGATCCTGGCAGGCAGCCTGGGTGTTGTCCTGGCCGGTATTGCCCTGGCCCTGGCCAGCCGCCATTACGCTGCCGGGCAGACGGCGGCTGTCGCATTGTTAAAAAGCTGGGGTGTGTCCGCCCGACGTGTGCGATCACTTTACTGGCAGCAAACCTTCTGGTTGGCGCTGGCGGGCTCGCTGTTGGGGCTGGCGATAGGCTGGCTGGTTCACGAATCACTGGTCTTTCTGGTGCGCGAATTGCTGCCGGTCAATCTGCCCCAGGCTGGTTGGCGACCCTGGCTGGTGGGTTTGGCCACAGGCATGCTTTGTCTGGTGGGTTTTGCCCTGCCGGCTCTCTGGCACCTGCCGTCCCTGTCACCGCTGGCGGTGTTGCGACGGGATGTTCCCGTTCACCCGGTAAGCGCGATAAAACGACTGATGATTGGTCTGCTGGTCATCCTGCTGATGTTGCTCTGGTACAGCCAGAGTGTAGCTCTGACGCTGGCGATTCTGGCGGGATTGGCAGTGACGGCGCTGGCGGTGATGGGCCCCGGCTGGCTGTTGTTGAGTCTGGCCCGGCGACTGGGTAACCGGGCCGGCAGCGTATGGCGGCTGGCCCTGGCCAATCTGTGGCGTCGGCGTGGACAAACATTGGTGTTGTTGACCGGCTTTGCCGCTGCCATGGCGATTCTGATGACGCTGGTGATGGTGCGTACCACCCTCATGGAGCAGTGGCGCTGGCAACTGGCCGAAGATGCACCCAATCATTTTCTGGTCAATGTGGCTCCCCACGAACTGGATGGCGTAGAGCGCCTGTTGGCAGATAACCAGCTCAGTTCGGTGGGCTGGTATGCCATGGTTCGCGGGCGGATAACGCTGATCGATGGTCAGCCGCCCTCCGACGAGCTGGTGGAACAGAATAATGCCTTGCGCCGCGAACTGAATCTGAGTTGGAGCGATCAGTTGCCCGAGGGCAACAGGGTGGAAGAAGGGCAGTGGTGGGAAGGGCTGACCAACTTCGCTGAACGGCATGGCGAGAATGTGGCACCGGTATCGATTGAAGAGGATCTGGCCAGTGAAATCGGGGTGACACTGGGCAGCCGTCTAACCTTCAGTGTGGGCGGGCTTACCTTCGATGGAGTGATTACCAGTATCCGCAGCCTCAACTGGGACACCATGACCCCCAATTTTTACGTGCTGTTTCCCGATGGGTATCTGGAGAAGTATCCGCGAATTTTCATGACCAGCCTGTACCTGCCGCCGGAACAGAAACCGTTCGTCAATACACTGCTCAGTCAATATCCCACAGTACTGGTGATTGAACTGGATATGGTGATTGAACGGATTCGCTCCATGGTGACCCAGGTGACCCATGGGCTGGAGTTGATGACGCTGCTGATTCTTGGCTGTGGAGTGCTCGTCATGCTGGCCGCAGTGAAACTGTCGATGGCCGAACGGCTGCAGGAAAGCGCCATTCTGCGAACACTGGGCAGCACGGCCCGTCGCATATTGACAGTACAGTCGGTGGAGTTCGGTGCACTGGGTGCTTTGTCCGGGTTGCTGGCTGCTGTCGGTGCAGAGCTGGCATTGTTCCTGTTGCAGCGGCGTATGTTCGAGGCGCCCTTCGGGCTCCATGTCGAACTGTGGCTGTGGGGCCCCCTGATAGGAGCCCTGCTGATTGGTGTGCTCGGTGTGCTCTATACGCGCAAGGCAGTGAGCCGGCCGCCGTTGCAGGTACTGGGTAATCTCGATATCTGAAGCCGTTAAAACAGCATTTTGGCACCGAGGTAGCTTTCATGCTCTCCTGCCTGTGTCGCCTGCTGTCTGTGCAGTGACGGGTCTTCCCCGTACTGGATGAACAGCACAGGCAGGGGTTCCCTCTCGTCGCTGGGGGTAGCCCAAAGGGATGCGACTTCCCACAGGATTGACCATTGCACGGCGAAGAATAAATCCTCTGCAATAGCTCTATGATCGGGCGCATGATGGTTGCCTTCATCACGGCTTAGCTGGATTTTCCAGTTGTCATGCACTTCGCGCTGGATAGGTGGCAGTGCACCAATGTGCTGCCAGCCGTGAGTGTCCGACAATGCGGGCAATGCGATAAATCCGGTTAGTACAACAAGTGTCAGAGTCGGGAGTTTCAAGGAGCGCCTCCATTTTATTGTTATGGGCATTTTTATAAGTAACCTATTGATATAAGCAACCCCGGAGAGTTGCCTGCCGCCATCCAGTCAGTAACAAAATTGTCATCATGGGAGTTTTGTACGCAGGCAAGTCGATTATGGATCGCCTCTGTTATGCAGCCAGATAAGGCAAACGGACGCATCTCTGGAGAACAGGGCAGGAATCCGTTAGAATCCGGCCTCGTTTTTTTCTCACACTCTTGGCCATTATTCATGGAAATCAGTCCACTTCGTCACGCCCTCGAGGATCTTCAGGTACGCACAGACGTGCTTAGGGGGTATCTTTGACTTTGCCAACAAGAAAGATCGCCTGACCGAGGTCGAGCTGGAGCTTGGCGCTGCCGATGTATGGAATGATCCCGAACGGGCCCAACAACTGGGGCGCGAGCGCTCGTCACTGGAAATTATTGTGACAACCATCGAAGCACTGGACAGCGGAATTGCCGATGCCAAAGACCTGCTCGATATGGCGGTGGAAGAGGACGATGCCGGCGCTGTAGCGGATATTGAATCCGAAGTGGCGCAGCTCACCGCGCAACTGGAAAAACTGGAATTTCGCCGGATGTTTTCGGGTGAAATGGACCCCAATAATGCCTTTCTGGATATTCAGGCCGGTTCCGGCGGAACCGAAGCCCAGGATTGGGCGGAAATGCTGTTGCGTATGTATTTGCGCTGGGGCGATGAAAAGGGCTTTAAAACCACCCTCGAAGAGTGTTCTGCCGGGGACGTGGCCGGTATCAAGAGTGCAACGATTCTTTTTGAAGGTGAATATGCTTTCGGTTGGCTTCGCACCGAGACCGGCGTGCATAGGTTGGTGCGAAAGTCACCGTTTGATTCCGGCAATCGCCGCCATACCTCGTTCAGCTCGGTGTTTGTTTCTCCAGAAATCGACGACGATGTGGAAATTGATATCAATCCTGCCGACGTCCGTACGGATACCTATCGGGCCAGCGGAGCCGGTGGTCAGCACATCAACAAGACCGATTCGGCGGTGCGCCTGACCCATGAACCAACCGGTGTAGTGGTGTCCTGTCAAAGCGAGCGATCCCAGCACCAGAACCGGGACAAGTGCTGGAAAATGTTGCGTGCCAGGTTGTATGAGCGGGAAATGCTGAAACGCAGCGAAGCCGCTCAGGCCCTGGAGGACAGCAAGTCGGATATCGGCTGGGGCAGCCAGATTCGCTCCTATGTTCTCGATGACCAGCGCATCAAGGATTTGCGCACTAACGTCCAGACCAGTAATTGCCAGGCCGTGCTGGATGGTGACCTGGATCGCTTCATTGAAGCCTCACTCAAAGCCGGTCTGTGATAACCGCACCTGTCCCGGTCCGGCCCAACCCATGTGGTAGATTTCATGACTGATACACCAAAAAACACCACCGACCAAGCAGAAGAAAACAGGTTGATCACCGAGCGTCGCGCCAAGCTGGCCACTATTCGATCCGAGGCCGAGACTGCCGGTGGCAATCCGTTTCCCAATGATTTTCGTCCCGCAAATCAGGCGGCGTCGTTACAGGCCGACTATGGTGAAGAGTCCAAGGAAGCCCTAGAGTCCCGCCATTACCAGGTCAGTGTGGCCGGGCGCGTCATCCGCAATCGCGGTGCCTTTATGGTGCTGCAGGATGCCTCGGGGACCATTCAGCTTTACGTCACCAAGGAGGCACGCAGTTTTGCCAAGCGTCTTGATCTGGGCGATATCGTCGGAGTCGCCGGTGCACTGCACAAGTCGGGCAAGGGCGATCTTTACGTCAATATGGAGCAATTCCAGTTGCTGACGAAGGCGTTACGGCCGCTGCCTGACAAGTACCATGGTCTCGCCGACCAGGAGCTGCGCTATCGCCAGCGCTATGTGGATCTGATCGTCAACCCGGAGATTCGCGAACTGTTCCGCATCCGCTCGAGTGTGATTGATTTTATTCGTCGCTATCTCAACAACCGGGCGTTTATGGAGGTGGAAACCCCCATGCTGCAGGTGATTCCCGGCGGTGCTACGGCTAAGCCGTTTGTCACACACCACAATGCGCTCGACATCGATATGTATCTACGGGTCGCCCCCGAATTATATCTTAAGCGGCTGGTGGTCGGCGGTTTTGAGCGGGTTTATGAGATCAATCGCAACTTCCGTAACGAGGGGCTCTCGACCCGTCACAACCCCGAATTCACGATGCTGGAATTCTATCAAGCCTATGCGGATTATCACGATCTCATGGATCTGACCGAAGATATGCTGCGCAGTCTGGCTGTCGAGGTGCTCGGTAGTACCGAAGTTGTCAGTACGGTTAAAAACGCCGAGGGCGAGGTGTTGCAGGAAACCCGTTACGACTTTGCCAGGCCTTTCCGTCGCCTGTCGGTGTTCGATGCCATTCTCCACTTCAATCCGGATGTCAGTGCAGCGGCACTCTCCGACCCGGAAGGCGCCAGGGAACTCGCTGAGCATCTCGATATTCCCCTCAAGGACAATTGGGGGCTGGGCAAGGTGCAGATTGAGATTTTCGAGAAGACTGTCGAACATCGTCTCGATCAGCCGACCTTTATCACCGAGTATCCCACTGAGGTGTCGCCACTCGCCCGTCGCAGTGACCGGAACCCCTTTGTCACCGAGCGTTTTGAGTTTTTCGTCGGAGGTCGTGAGATCGCCAACGGCTTTTCCGAGCTGAACGATGCAGAGGACCAGGCGGCGCGTTTTCGTGCCCAAGTGGCAGAAAAAGAGGCTGGGGATGACGAGGCAATGCATTATGATGCGGATTATATTCGTGCACTTGAGTACGGCCTGCCGCCCACTGCCGGTGAGGGGATAGGTATCGATCGTCTGGTGATGCTGCTCACGGACTCGCCATCTATCAGGGATGTGTTACTGTTCCCACATATGCGCCCTGAGTAGTTTTCGGGTTCCTTGCGTTGCCCTTGCCAGTGTACGACCCCCACGAGACGTTGCCAGCGGGGCTGAGGGTGAATGACACTTTGAATAAACCGCTATCTATCAATAGTCGGAAGTGTCTCGAGTACGATCAATAATACCGTGACATCCGTTTTTCAAAATGGGTGTATGTTCAAGGAGAGCAACGGGTCATGGCGGGGAAGTCAGGCTATCGAGAAAAGCTGGACTGGTGCGATAAAATTAATCGCGCCCCGCAGCGTGCTGCGGCCCTTGCAGAGGCGCAGTGGCAGTCAGTGATCATCGGTATTCTGATGCTGACCGGCGGGCTGGTGATGACGGCCCTGTCGCTCTGGGATATCTATGCGGACCTGGGTCCGGTATGGACAAATCTGGTTACCCTGGCAGCCGGATTGATCATCACCTTCTTCTATATTCTGTTGCTCAACAAGGGCGGCACCAGTGCTCGACTGACCGTCGTCATACTCCGGTTGACTCTGATTATCATGGTCTTTTTACATTTCTTCTGGTTGTTGGTCGAAGATGTGGAATGGTCCGGACTGCTTTGGTGCCTGGTGATGTTGCCGCTGTTTTTTCATCTGCTTGGCTACCAGCGGGGTTTAATTCTGGTATTGCTGCTAATCAGTGGCACCACATGGCTGCTGTTCTGGCCATCCGCTTTCTATTCATCTCCCTACTCGACAGAGATTCTGTTTCGGTTCTGGGCTGCGTACCTGATCTTGGCCTGGATTTCCTTTTCAGTGGAGTATATCCGTCACCAGACCCGACAACGATTGCAGGCCACCTGGCGTGAGCTTGATATACAAGCCTGTACAGATGAGTTGACCGGCCTGGCCAATCGACGCGGTTTGCGGGAGTATCTGGGCAAGCAGGAGCAACGCAGTACCCAGGGAGAGGGTAGTTATGCCGTGATTCTTGGCGATATGGACGACTTCAAGCAGATTAATGACCGCTATGGCCATGATGTTGGGGATCGGGTGTTGTCGACTGTAGGTAAACTTATCAGCAGTTTGGTCCGGGAAGATGATCTCGCCGCTCGCTGGGGGGGTGAGGAGTTTTTGTTATTGCTCGCAGATACCGATGCTGAGGGTGCGAAAGTGCTGGCTGAGAAAGTTAGAGACTGTGTGGCCACCAGTAAAATTCTGGTGGATGGCGAGTCGATTGACCTGAGCATGAGCTTAGGGGTTGCTGCCCAGCAACAGGATGCTCCTTTATCGGCTTCGCTGAAATCTGCCGATGTTGCCATGTATGAGGCCAAGCGTCGGGGTAAAAACAGTGTGGTCATGACGAACCAGTTGCCATCGAGCATGGGAAATGGAACCCGTCAGGATTCACCGGTGGCGGTCACTGATCCGGTGAATACCTGAGACGGCAGTAGAAGGTAGGGGGCTTCAGAGTGCTTTGATGGTGGTGCACTGCTGTGAGAATTTACCCAGCGTGGCTTCCATGTCTGCCATTCTTTCCCGCTCTTTGGCAACCACCTCCGCCGGTGCTTTGCCGACGAAGTTTTCATTGCCGAGTTTGCTTTGTACTTTTTCCAGTTCCCGCTGCAGTTTATCGATTTCCTTGTTTAGTCTCGCCAGCTCGGCGTCCTTGTCGATCAGCCCTGCCATAGGAACCAGAATTTCCATATTGCCCACCAGTGCCGTGGCCGACATGGGTGCCTCTTCACCCGGCTCCAGCCAGGTGATGGCTTCGAGATTCGCCAGTTTGGCGAGAAACTGGCGGTTATCGTTCAACTTGCGCAAGTCATCGGCGGAACCGTTGTTGAAATAAATAGGCAGATGTTTTGCCGGTGTGATGTTCATTTCACCGCGGATGTTGCGGATACCGATGATTACCTTTTTCAGCCATTCGATATCTGCGATGGCGGTTTCGTCGATGCGACTGTCGTCGGCCTCGGGATAGGGCTGCAACATGATGGTGTCACCCTTGGCACCGGCAAGCACCTTGATTTGCTGCCAGATTTCCTCGGTGATGAAAGGCATCAGCGGGTGAGCCAGCCGCAAGGTGGCTTCCAGCACCCTCACCAGGGTGCGACGGGTGCCCTTTTTCAGGGCCGGAGCGGCGTCGTCGTCCCACAATACCGGCTTGGACAGTTCCAGATACCAGTCGCAGTACTCGTTCCAGAAAAACTCGTAGATAGCCTGTGATGCCAGATCGAGCCGGTAATTGTCGATGGCCTCTGTAACGGCCTTCTCGGCCTGTTGCAGGCGGCCGATGATCCAGCGATCCGCCAGGCTCAGTTGATAGTCAGTGCTGTTGTCCTGACCGCAGTCCTGATCCTCGGTATTCATCAGTACATAGCGGGCGGCATTCCACATTTTATTGCAAAAATTACGGAAGCCCTCGATCCGCCCCACATCGAAATTGATATCCCGGCCGGTGGAGGCCAGCGAGTAGTAGGTGAAGCGCAGGGCGTCTGTGCCATAGGGGGCAATGCCGTCCGGGAATTCCTTGCGGGTCTGTTTGTCGATCTTTTCCCGGAGTTTGGGCACCATCATGCCGGCAGTGCGTTTCTGCACCAGCGGCTCCAGGTCGATACCGTCGATCAGGTCGATGGGGTCGAGCACGTTGCCCTTGGACTTGGCCATTTTCTGGCCGTGG
>CATLZI010000100.1 GCA_950063125.1 uncultured Porticoccus sp.
CCTTCGCCGACGGCGGGGGTTTTCAGGCCATCAACTTTGCACTCTACCGTAAAGAACTGGCTGTGCGCTTCGCCGGTCACGGAGATAACCTCATAATTGGGCAATGGTTTCCCTCGGGCCTGCATAAATTCCTGTAACTGGGTTTTTGGGTCTCTGAGCGTGTTTTCTGACAGGTTGGCAAGACGTCCGCTGAATAATCCCATGACCACCTTTTCACAGGTAGCCATACCACCGTCCAAATACACTGCTCCTATGATAGCCTCCACTGTATCTGCCAATATGGATGCCCGTCGGTGGCCGCCACTTTTCAGCTCGCCGGCACCCAGATTCAGGCATTGACCTATTTCCAGCTCCTTGGCTATTTCGGTGAGTGTGGCACCCTTGACAAGATTGGCACGATAGCGACTCAAGTCACCTTCTTTGACCTGAGGAAG
Source organism: uncultured Porticoccus sp. (assembly GCA_950063125.1). Classification (GTDB taxonomy): domain Bacteria; phylum Pseudomonadota; class Gammaproteobacteria; order Pseudomonadales; family Porticoccaceae; genus Porticoccus. The sequence continues at coordinate 435 of CATLZI010000100.1, forward strand.
ACGTTCGTAAACAGCATGACCAATAATAAAATTCAGCGCTGCATCGCCGAGAAATTCCAGACGTTCGTTGTTGACCGGGCCATGGCTGCGATGGGTTAGGGCCAAATCGAACAGGCTGGTATCTCTGAATGAGTAATCAATACGATCGAGCAGCCGTTTTTTTGATTCTTTCACGCCTAGATTCTGCAAGTGATCTGATTATCTGGCGCTGTCATAGGTATTTTCAAAGCGTACCACCACATCCAGATTCCCCATGAAATTAATTCTTTTTTCATAATTGAGGCTGACCTTTGTATGCGTCTGTTCGCGTTTAATCCTGACCAACTTCGTGTCGATATCGCGTACATTGTTGATATCAAAATGGGTTAAAAGCTTTCTGCGGACTTCGGCATCACTCATATTGTGGATATTCTCTTCCTCCAGGGAATCTATTGCCGCTTTGACAAAAGAGTTATCGAGATACAGCGGTCCGATTTTCAACGCCGCGGTGAGGAAAAACCCAACTATAGCCAGCGACAGGAGGCCACCAAGCACTGTAATACCCTGTTGATTAGTATGTTTCATAACCTTGGCTCCAGGTGTCTACCTGTTAATATTAGTTGATTGTCCCGGCCCGGTCGAAGCTTGGCAATTCGCCAAACGATTCCCAATGCATCCAGATTAACACGGCCTTACCAACAATATTTTCTTCCGGCACAGGACCCCATACCCGGCTGTCACTACTATTGTCACGATTATCGCCCATCATGAAGTAATGATTCGCCGGAACAACCAGGGCGTAGTTTTTGCCCAGTGGCCCCGCCACTTTATTTTTTTGTACGGTATGAACGACGCCATTCAGATTCTCAGTAATCAGCTCGAATCTTGAGTCTTCTGCAGAGTCGGGCAATGGCTCTTGGTCAGCCAGCAACCCATTAATATATAACATATTATTTACAAGTCGAATTTCATCGCCGGGGAGGCCAATGACTCTTTTGATGAAATAGCGGTCATCATTGGGTGGAAAAAAAACCATCACATCCCCTCGCTTTGGCTCATTAATCGGAACGATCTTGGTACCGATTACAGGCAGCCTGAGACCATAGGTAAACTTGTTTACCAAGATGAAATCGCCAACTTTCAAAGTTGGTATCATTGATCCAGAAGGGATCTGGAACGGTTCGAAGAGAAATGAACGAAGTACAAAAACCAGTAGCAGGACGGGGAAAAAAGAACCGCTGTATTCAATCCATCCCGGAACTGGCTCTTCCTTGCCGCGTTTTTTGGATAGTATAAATCGGTCAGAAAACCATATCACTCCGGAAATTGTCACCAGAAACAATAAGATTAGCGGAAAATTAATATCCATTTACAAATCTCAACTATCAGTTTTAAGTACAGCTAGGAATGCTTCCTGAGGGATCTCGACACTACCCACCTGCTTCATCCGCTTTTTACCCTCTTTCTGCTTTTCCAGTAGTTTCTTTTTTCTGGTCATATCGCCACCATAACATTTTGCAGTGACATTTTTTCTCAGGGCTTTCACTGTGGTCCGGGCAATGACATGACCACCAACAGCCGCCTGAATAGCCACATCAAACATCTGGCGCGGAATCAAATCTTTCATTTTTTCTGTCAGTTGACGACCTTTGTACTGTGAATGCTGGCGATGAATAATCGAGGCCAGTGCATCTACTTTTTCGCCATTAATCAGTACATCCAGTCTCACCAGAGGGGCGGCCTGGAAACGTGTAAATGCATAGTCCAAAGATGCAAATCCCCGACTGACCGATTTTAGGCGGTCGAAGAAGTCCATGACAACTTCGCTCATGGGCAGCTCATAGGTAAGTGATACCTGGCTGGTGGCAAACACCATGCTTTTTTGAGTACCACGTTTTTGCTCGCAAAGTGTAATGACATTACCCAGATAATCCTTTGGAACAAGAATATTCGCTTCACAAAGGGGTTCCCGCATTTCTTCAATACTGGCCGGATCTGGAAGGTCGGAGGGATTTGATATGTGTAGAATTGCCCCATCTGTTTTTACTATTTCATAAACAACAGTGGGTGCAGTCGTGATGAGGTCGAGGTTGTATTCCCGTTCCAGGCGCTCCTGAATGATCTCCATATGCAGCATACCGAGGAAACCACAGCGGAACCCAAAGCCCAGCGCATCAGAACTTTCCGGTTCATAAAATAATGAGGCATCATTCAGAGTAAGTTTGGCCAGGGCCTCACGGAAGTCTTCAAAATCATCTGAACTAATCGGGAACATGCCGGCATACACCTGGGGCTTGACACGCTGAAAGCCGGGTAGTGCAGGAGTATCCGGGGTATTACTGTGAGTAAATGTGTCGCCTACTGGTGCGCCATGGATATCCTTAATCCCAGCAACTACGAAACCTACTTCACCAGCCTTAAGAACGCCGGTATCTTTTCGCTTGGGAGTAAAAACACCGATATTATCCACCACATGCGCTTTACCAATGGATTTGGTAATCACTTTTTCTTTCACTCTCAGGGTGCCCTGGGTCACCCGCACCAGGGAAACGACGCCGAGGTAATTGTCAAACCAGGAATCGATGATAAGTGCCTGTAAAGGCGCATCCAAATCACCTACCGGGGCTGGTACTTTAGCCACAAGCTGTTCCAGTATGTCCTCTATGCCGAGTCCTGTTTTTGCACTGCAATGTACTGCGTCATGGGCATCAATACCGATGATATCCTCTATCTCGGCAATGACTTTCTCGGGTTCTGCCTGGGGTAAATCCATTTTATTCAGAACAGGAATGACTTCGAGCCCCTGAGCAATGGCGGTGTAGCAATTGGCAACAGACTGGGCTTCAACACCCTGCCCTGCATCCACTACCAATAAAGCGCCTTCACAGGCCGCCAAGGAACGCGACACTTCATAGGAAAAATCCACATGGCCGGGCGTATCAATGAAATTGAGCTGATAGGTCTTGCCATCTCTGGCGCGATAATCAAGTGTCACGCTTTGTGCCTTGATTGTGATACCGCGCTCTCGCTCGATATCCATCGAGTCGAGAACCTGCTCAGCCATTTCACGGGCAGTAAGCCCACCGCAGACTTGAATAAAGCGGTCAGCAATGGTGGATTTTCCATGATCGATATGCGCGATAATAGAGAAGTTTCGGATATGACTAAGGTCGGACACAGCGATTCAATCAGTTTGCAGCCGGTCGGGCTGGGGGGTTAATTTTAGGCCATGCAGTCTAGCGTATTTGCTGTGCGGACGCTATGAGTACCACCTTAAACAGGCTAACGACCTACAAAAATGAAAGGGCTTCGCAAAGAATCCGCTTTTTGATTTTCTCGGATATGCAATGAAAAATATCAGTTGATCAGGGGCCCAGTCCATCCGGCAGCGTGCCGACGATCACATCGAGCGTCTTCTTTTTCTTTCCCCGGATCAGTTGCGCCTTGATTTGGCTGCCAGGCGACAACAAACCAACCACATGGGGCAGGTCTCCGGACTCGATGATTTCTTCATTATCGAAGTACAAAATGATATCTCCTGCCTGGATGCCAGCAACATCTGCCGGACTTCCGACTTCAACTTGGGCAACAAGCGCACCCTGGGTTTTTGTCAGCCCAGATGACCGGGCTAGAGATTTGTCGACTTCTTGAACGTAGACACCAAGCCAGCCACGATCTACACGCCCCTTCAATTTGAGCTGTGAAACAACATCTACAGCCACCCCTGCAGGCACGGCAAAAGACAGGCCTATTGACCCTCCGGAGTGGGTAAATATTTGAGAGTTTATGCCCACCACTTCACCATCGAGATTTAGCAAGGGGCCACCGGAATTACCTGGATTGATAGCAACGTCACTTTGAATGAATGGCACATAGTTATCGCCATTTTTGGTGGGTATACTGCGGCCAATTGCGCTGATAATACCGGCGCTCACCGAATAATCAAGACCAAAGGGCGAGCCTATTGCCAGGGCCCAGTCGCCTACTTTCACCTTGCCGGGGTCAGCAAAATTGAGCTTAGGCAGGTCCTCGGCATCAATCTTGAGTAATGCCAGATCCGAGCGATGGTCTATGCCGATCACCTTCGCTTCAAACTCGCGGCGATCGATTAATTTAATGATCACCTCATGGGCATTTTCGACCACATGCTCATTAGTCAGGACATACCCATCACTGGAAATGATAAAACCGGAACCGGTTGCATGTGCCTCCCCTGCCTCGCCGTCTTCATGGGGCTTTCGGAACATATCAGGAATATTTCGTTCGTGCATCTGGGCCATTCCCGTCCCAATGATTTTTTGGACGGAATCAATTTTGACGACCGCGGGAGAAGTGGTTTCAATTAATTCATTAAAATTGAGTAAATCCTGCTGGTTAGATTGGCTAATGTAGAGTGCTGCAACTGCAAAGAGCAATGCCATTAAAGAAAACCACTTAAACATATGCGCGCTTCCTCTTTGTAGACGGGCCACCCTTGCCATATGAGTAGATATTCAGGCAGAAACTACTTATATCAGGGACTGATGCTCGCTGGATGTGACAAGTCTCTCCAGTAATACGGGGTGAACTCGACGATTATTTTTATTAAGCCAGGAATGTAATCTGACAAGAACCCCACCCGCAAGGAAGCCGATCAGAGCACTTGCCAGAACGATGATGTCATGAGAAGAGAACAGAGCGCCAATGGAGACTGCCCCCATCATTGTCAGCAATGGAAAAAGGTAGACCAGAAGCGTACCTTTAACAACAACATCTTCGGGGATGCCAATCACTACCTGGTCATGTATTTTAAGTGCCTGTAAATCGCAGTTACCGGGCAATACCCTGATTAAAACAGTTTTACCGGAAAGCCGACTGAGGAGCTTTTGACCACACCCTTTTTCAGCTACGCACACCTGGCACGCCGAACGTTGAATCGTCTCGACCCAGAAACTGTCTGACTCCACGGTGGTAATTCTACCCCTTTCTTCAATCACTTCAGTTCAGTGCCTGCAATGCCATGAGTTTTTATCAAATGGTGCCTGCGATATACAGATACACCTATTGTTATTGGTAGTTATGTTGAACCGGTATGACTGCATGTGCAACGGCCCTGGCGGTTTCAGCTGGTATTTCGCCAACTACTGAAATCAGAAAATCCTGTTGCCTGATTTTGGCTTTGGTGAGATAAGCCACGGTTGCGCCCCGCTGGGCTTGCATTTGAGGAATGTCGACGGCCTCGCTACTATCGATAAATACAGAAAAAATTGCCAATCCATCGGTGTATATGAGTGTCTCTCGACCAGAGTCGTCGGATTTCAGGTAACCTGCCAAACCGAAACCCGGCGGAAGCCAGGATTGCTGCCAATTTGATTGGGCTACCGATGACTCAACATTGTTCAAACAGGTAGAAACCTTTGACGAAACTCTATGCGCTTCAAGTTCAGAGGGATCAAGTGAAGCCTGGTCAATTGATCCCCCGATTTCGATATCTGCAAACTGAAACCTTTCCAGGACGCGATTATTGTCGCCAATCAACATTGACTGGAGCAATAACCCCGTCTCCTGGTCAACCCCCAGTATGTATCCGTAGCGGTAACTATCTTTAGGAATAACATGGACAGTTAGTGTCTCACGACCGGCTATCCGATCCTTGGCCTTGGGATAGACATGATAAAGCTTTTCGAGATGATCTTTCGGGACAGAGGCTGCGGCTTTCACAGAGCTCCTCAGCATGAGATCACCGAGACGCTCGCATCGACGTTCACCACTCTGACGAGTGACTTCCTTTTTCGGCCCACTCAATAAGAAAAGACGTTCAAACTCCTGACCATCCCTGACAGAGTGAAAGACCTTGATAGTTCTGAGAATGCCGCCGTGTTCGTAGGTAAATATCCCACTGTAGTCAAGTGTGCGGTTGGCGTCTGCCATTTTCGAAAGAATGGTAGTTGAAGAAGTTGTATCAGCGATCGCCAGGGGTGACGCGGCAATAAGAAATAGGCATATAGCCGCAGCAAAAGACCTGGAAATTGACATGGTTTCCTGTGAATTACTGATCATGCGTAGTGGGCATGCGAGCAAATGGCAGCATGCCCTGGTTCGTATTCATTGCTGCGTGGCCGGTATGCTCAATCATTAAGCTGTTGAGGTAGGCCTGTACCTGTTCGCGTGTGACTTCGGGCTCGGTCGCCTGGTCGACCACAATGACCGGCTGGGACTGGCTGGTCCGGTAACTCTCAGGATTGTTGCTGACACTGACTGTCCGAGCAGTGACAGAAGGTATACCAAAGTCAGCAGAGGTTCTGAGCTGGGCAGGGGAAAATTTATTATCAACGGTTTTGGTCGAGGCAACCACGGGCTGATGGGTATCGGGCATGTTGTATTGCTGAAAACCAATGATGGCCACTGTAGCTACTGAGGCGGCAATGGCAAAACGGCCGAGAGGCTTGAGCATGCGGGCAGAAAGTGTGTTTACCTGTAAGGCTTTTTCGTTTTCCAGAGCGGCACTTATGCTTGCGGAGTAGTCAACCACCTGTTCCGGAAGATCTCTTCTCATGGCGGCAGCAGCCATCTGATAGCGGCGCCAGGTATCGCGAGACTGATTATTCCCGGAAATACTTTTCAAGACGCGATGAACCTCAAGCTCATCTGCCTGACCGTCCATCAGTGCTGACAAGGACTCTTTCTCGCGATCAGTGCTACCAGTCATAAGAAACTACCTCAAAACTATTTAGTGACCATGCCACAGTATGCTGTGGCCATAAAACCTGCTTTTAAAACATCATCGATACGGACAGTGCCACCCATGCAGCTATTGAGCAAATAATTCCATATACGACAGCCAGTTGGCTGAAAAAGTTCACTGATTCAGGAGATCAACCTTCAAGTAACCGTATTTTTTCATCTATGGCCTCTCTGGCACGAAAAATGCGGGACCTGACGGTTCCTACCGGACACCCCATCACCTCAGCGATTTCTTCGTAACTGAGACCCTCAAATTCTCTTAAAGTTACCGCAGTACGCAAATCTTCTGGAAGGTTTTTTATAGCCAAATCCACCACGGCCTCGAGTTCATCCCGGTAGAGAAGATTTTCAGGTGAGTCAATATCACGGAGTTTCTCGCTACCCTCATAAAAAGCGGCCTCTTCAGCATCGACATCACTGGCGGGTGGGCGCCGGTTTCGTGCAACCAAATAGTTCTTTGCTGTATTAACGGCAATACGATACAGCCAAGTATAAAAAGCACTTTCACCACGAAATTTGGCCAATGCC
>CATLZI010000101.1 GCA_950063125.1 uncultured Porticoccus sp.
CCAGTGGCCAGCATATCGATACGGGTTTTGATGGGCATCACCCAGGCATTGGTCAGGCCGGGAAACTTCACCAGGGCATCCAGTTCCTTTTTTAACGATTCCGTGGTCATGCCATCGCGCCACTGCTCCCTCGGTTTCAACTGGACAAAGGTTTCAATCATGGTCAGGGGCGCCGGGTCAGTGGCTGTTTCTGCCCGACCGATTTTGCCGAATACGCTTTTCACTTCTGGCACCGTGGCAATCAACTTGTCGGTCTGCTGCAGGATCTCCCGTGCTTTACCTATTGACAGTCCGGGATAGGTGGTGGGCATATACATCAAATCGCCCTCATCCAGGGGAGGAATAAATTCGCTACCTATCTGGCTGACTGGCCAAAACCCGATAACCGTAATCACCAGGGCTAAGACGAGCGTGGATTTAGGGTAATTGAGCACGGTTTTAAGCGCAGGCATATACACGCCAATCAACGCGCGATTGAGTGGGTTTTTGTGCTCGGGCAATACTTTTCCGCGAATAAAATAGCCCATCAGCACGGGCACCAGCGTTACCGCCAATGCAGCGCTTGCGGCCATCGCATAGGTTTTGGTAAAGGCCAGCGGCGAGAACATACGGCCTTCCTGGGCCTCCAGGGTAAACACCGGCACGAAACTCACGGTAATGATCAGCAGGCTGAAAAATAGCGCAGGACCGACTTCGGCGGCAGATTCCGCGACTACCTGCCAGCGATTTTCGTTGGTCAGTGGTGTTCGCTCCATATGCTTGTGCATGTTCTCTATCATGACGATGGCGCCGTCGATCATGGCGCCGATGGCAATGGCAATCCCGCCCAACGACATGATATTGGCGTTGAGTCCTTGCGCATGCATGACGATAAATGCGACAAGAATACCCACTGGCAAACTGACAATGGCCACCAGACTGGAGCGGATATGAAACAGGAAGACGACACACACCAGGGCCACGACGATGAACTCTTCCAGCAATTTGTGCCACAGGTTTTCCACCGCACGCTCAATCAGGCCGGAACGATCATAGACCGTCACGATTTCCACACCCTCAGGCAACCCGGCCTTGAGTGTCTCCAGCTTGGCTTTGACGCCATCAATGGTTTTTTGCGCATTCTCGCCAAAACGCATGACCACGATGCCGCCCACCGTTTCACCTTCGCCATTGAGTTCGGCAATGCCCCGGCGCATCTGCGGCCCGACGTCGATGTCCGCCACATCCTTTAACAGCAAGGGGGTACCGTTTACGTTCAGGCCCAAAGGGATATTGGCCAGATCATCACGCCCCTGGATGTAGCCAGACGCGCGCACCATGTATTCCGCTTCGGCCATTTCCACCACCGACGCCCCGACCTCCTGGTTACCCCGCTGGATCGCCATTTGGATATGGGACAGCGGGATGTTGAAGGCCCGTAACTTATCCGGGTGAACCCTGACCTGATATTGCTTCACCATGCCACCCAGGGCGGAAACTTCCGACACGCCGGGAACCGTTTGCAGCTCGTATTTCAAGAACCAGTCCTGCAGGCTGCGCAGCTGGCTGAGATCGTGCTGACCGGTGCGGTCCACCAGCGCGTAGAGGTAGACCCAACCCACACCGGTGGCATCCGGCCCCAATTGCGGCCTGGCATTGGGCGGCAAAGTCGGTGCCACCTGCGACAGGTACTCCAGCACTCGCGATCGCGCCCAGTAAGCATCGGTATCCTCATCAAAAATGACATAGACATAGGAGTCGCCGAAAAAGGAGTAACCCCGAACCGTAACGGCGCCAGGCACGGACAGCATGGCTGTAGTCAGTGGATAGGTGACCTGATCTTCCACCACCTGCGGCGCCTGCCCCGGATAACTGGTTTTGATAATCACCTGCACGTCCGACAAATCGGGAATGGCATCCACTGGCGTGTTTTTCAGGGACCAACCGCCGATCCCCACCAGAATCAGGGTGGCCAGCAGCACAAAAAAGCGGTTTTGGACAGACCAGCGGATAATACCTTCAATCATGGCTTGTCCTCCCCGTTGCGCTGGCCTTGATCCATATCGATCGCATCATGGCTCATACCCTGATGCTGGCTGTTGTCCATGGATTGCCCGTCCCCCTCCCTGGGCGCATCTTCGGACACCTGTTCCAGTCGATGGATCTGGCTGATCACGTAGTGGTTGTCCCCGTTCCGCTGAATCTCCACATGCAGCTTCATGTCGGGTTTCAGCCCATCCAGATCCACTGCGGGGTCCACAGTAAAATCCATCGTCATGGCAGGCCATTGCCAGGCATCGATGGGGTCGTGAGCCAGCTTGAGCATTCGGTGTTCGACCATGACGCCTTCAATACGGGCGTCGACCGATACCGATGCCGGTGTTTCAGGCTGGGTATCGTCATCCGGGCTGTGGTTCATGCGACGAAAATCCGAGGTCTTGCTGGATTCGGAATCAATCAAAAATTGAGCGGAAGTCACAAGCCGGTCGCCCTCGTTGAGCCCCGACAGAATCTCCACCTGGTTCTCGCCAATCCGCCCCACCTCGACGGCGATGGATTTAAAGCGCCCGTCACCTTTAGCCAACACGACCCGCGATTGACTACCCGTGCGAATCAGTGCTTCACGGGGAATGAGCAACGCCTCCCGAGCAGGTTGTGTCGCTATCGTCATTTGCGCAAACATACCCGGCCGCAAGTAACCGTCCGGGTTGTCGAATCGTACCCGCACCCGAGCTGTTCGAGTCTGGGTATTCAGTGACGGGTAGATATAGTCAACCGTGCCAGACCACGTGCGTCCTGGCAGATAATCGAGGTACATGCGCACTGCATCGCCCTCTCGCACATTCATAACCTGACGCTCGAACACTTCTCCTATGACCCAGATATGTTCCAGCTGCCCGATGGCCATCATTTCCATACCGGGTTTCACAAACATGCCTTCACGGACCATAAGATTGTCCAATACGCCGGATTGCGGGGCCTTGATGGTGATGGCCTGACTGACCTTTGCGGATTTTTTCAGTCGGTGGATTTCCGATTCCGGCACCTGTAAAGCCGACAGCCGCTCCATGGCAGCAGTGATTAGTGTTGGGTTATTTCGCTTTAATGCCAGCAACAGTTCTTCCTGAGCATTGACCAGGGTAGGCGAATATAAGGCATAGAGCGGTTCGCCTTGAGTGACCGGATCTCCGGCGGCTTTGACATGGAGTTTTTCAATCCAGCCTTCTACCCGTGGATGAATGTGAACAAGACGGTCTTCATCATATTGCACATAGCCCACGGTATTGACAGAGACGTCCAGCTGCCCCCGAGTGGCAGGCGCTGTACGTACGCCGAGGTTATTGACCACATCGGGAGAGATGGTGACTGTGCCAATCTCCTGATCGCCGCCCGCGTTTTCATACACTGGTATCAGATCCATCCCCATAGGGGATTTACCCGGTTTGTCGCGCTTGTAATTGGGATTCATCGGCGCGACCCAGTAGAGTGGTTTTTTCTCGGCTGCAACGTCATCACCGCCCGTGGTCCCTTTCATACGCCATAGGGCCGAATAGTGCGCAAGGGTCGCTGTCGCAATCAACAAGGCAACTGTAATGAAAAAAGATTTATTCAATTGAATCTTCATGGGGTTAATCCTTGCGCGTGGTTACTGCTGGTGGCGGGAAACGGTTCTGAACCATTTTTGGACAAGAGGTAATTCAACTCGGCAATCATCTTCAGCCGATCAATCCTGATCGTTAAAAAGTCGATCTTGGCATTTAACTCAGCAATGCGGGCGCGCACCGCTTCGGCAAAGTCGCCGTCGTCGTTGTTGTAGGCGGCCAGGGCAGCTTCGGCCTGCTCTGACATTTGCGGCAATAACTGCTCGGCGTAGAGCGCGCGACGATCATTCAGACGCTGTAGCTGGACCAAGGCCGTATCCAGGTTCGCCATCAGCTTTCGCGCCATCAGTAACTTGTCAGTTTTCAAGGCCTCGGCCCGAGAAGTGGCCGCACTGACGTCTTTATCCTGTCGCTTGCCGGTGAAAAGCGGCAGGTCAAAGGTCACACCGACAGAGAACAAATCAGCGCGGTCGCGACCCATGGGATCATCGTCCCTATAGCCGTATTGGGCGGAAAGACCCCACTCAGGTTTATATTTCTGGCGCGCTAATTCGACCCCGGTCTCCATGGCATCAATACCTTGATCAAGTGCCAGCAAGACTGGGTGCCGATTGACCTGTTCATACAGCCAACGATCATTATCCGGCTGGCCTTCCACCGACGTCGGCTCATCACCGTACTGGCTGGGCACAAGCTGCGCTAACGGCAGACGGGCGCGACCGCCGATCCATTCGGATAAACGCTGTTGGGCTGACTCCGACTGTTGCCGCAGCACCGTCAAACGATCGTCCAACCGGGTAAGCTCCAATTGGGCCCGGATAATATCCTGCTGGCGGGCACGTCCCAGTGCCGACGAATAGCTCGCTTTGGTTGCATCCACCAAATGTTCAAACAGCGAGCGATCCCGCTCAATCAATCGAATGCTCTCCTGGGCCCTGAATGCTTCCAGCCACAGCTGCGAGACAGTAGCCGCTACCTTGGCCTGGCGATTCTGCCTGAGCAATGGCTCCTGTTCCGCCAACTCCTGTTTCTGACGGCTGGACAGCGCCAGACTATCGCCGCGAGGAAACATCTGACTAACACCTACAGTGAGCTGCGTCATAGGCTCCTGGTTGATATCGAAGCTATCGGTAGGAAAGTTAGCCGCCATCAGGCTGACCTTGGGGTCTGGAAGCGTCGATGCTGAAATTGATTCGCTGGTCAAAGCGTCTTCGCGGTGCCGGCTACCGTTCAGCCAGGGATCCGTGGCAATGGCATGGGCGATGGCCTCATCCAGACTCAACGTATTAGCCGGGCTCTGCGCAAATACAGGAAGCCCCACCAGCAAAAACAATAAAAATACCCATTGAATGTTCATCGTTATATGTCCTATTGCTGATCGCGACTATTCACAGATGCAAACACGTCAGCCGAACCGTCTTTTTTAAGCAGCCATACCTTGTAAGGCGTAAACCTGTCACCCATCTCCATACCAGGACTGCCTGCCGGCATGCCAGGCACACTAAGGCCGATGGCGTCATCGGGAGGGTTTTCCAGAAACTGCTGAACAAAGCGCGCAGGGATATGGCCTTCGAACACATAACCGTTACTCGTCACTGCTGTATGGCAGGACTGGAACTCAGGTGCTATGCCATAGTCATTTTTAATGCGATTCAAGTCCGACGGGTGGTGGGTTTTTGTGTCAAAACCAACATCTTCCATATGGTGAACCCATTGCTGGCAGCATTGACAGGTGCGGCTTTTATAAACATCCAACGTGGCAATCGTTGCGCTTTTAGTTGCGTGATTTTCGCTTTCGGAACAAGCGGTAAGAAATAACAGGAATACGATCAGCGCCGGAAAGCGCAGATAGGTATGTAACGGCTTCATGATGACTCCCAATCAAGAGTTGCAGTGAACGCGCTCGTAGCGATGGCGCGTTTTAAACATACGTTATGGGAGTTTTGATCTCCCGCTTATCGAGTCGTCAGACGCCTGAATTTCAGGCGTACCAACCCTACTTCAGCGGGAAATGGGGGGGCGAAACAGCGAGGAAGCTGCCTGGGAGAGGAAGGAAACCGAATACGCTGTATTGAGGGTTTGAGAAAACTGGACGGAAAACGGCGACAGTGTACTCACCACCGCAACGCTTGCAGAGATGCAATCCAGCTGAGAGCAGTGATCCTGGCTGCAACAATCAGCGGCATCAGCCGTAAGGGCATTATTGATCTGGATATTGTTTGCCTTGGTATGGCTTCCATGATCCATTGCCCCCGTCATTACTGGAACATCAGGTTCGTGACTCATCTTGTGGCAGGGCAATTTCGCAGCAGCAAACGACTGGCTGGTAAAAGCCAGTAACGCGAAGATCGCCATGTAAAATCTGAATCTGCTAAGCCACATAATCTGCAAATGGTTATATTAACATTAGGAAAGATACCTTATTCTCTCGAAAGTTCAAACATAACGCCCTTGATGATTGACATAGATCAATCAACGGATACTTCCATTAAGCGCCAGAACTGCAAATATTGACTTGAGGCCCACCCCGTCAGGATTGAGTGGCTGAGCTAAGTTTTTTTGTCCAACGGCGCTATACTTAAATCTGAGCTGGAGTAACCCGCAGGTGGAGTCTGCCGATGAATACTGTCAACCGCATTGCCAATATCCTCAGAGCCAGTGCTGCTTTGCTCGTAACCGCTGTGGGCATTCTATTCAGCGCCGATGACGACGAAAGCGAAGACCGTCCCTTAGGAGATGGCTCAGACCGATTTGGGGAGCACAATTTTCGTACTGGACGTATGGACTCTGGAGCTGATCCAGATGGCTGGTATGAGGAGGACTTGTAACAGCTCCCTATTTCTTCTTCATCCCTTTTGAGACGGCCATTTTACCCAAACTGCCGCCCTGCCTTCCTGCATCATCAGCAGGCCTTGCGAGCGGGGAAGTAGCTGCAGTGATAGAGCGCCCTATATTCACCCCCGCCCACGCCATCATCCCACTCCACAGCAGCGGCAATCCCAGATAGAGACTGGTTGTGATCATATTCAACAGCATGCGCTTGGCGTCATGTTCGCCAGGGTTGGCGAAGATCTGCAGGAAGACATTGACGTCAGGGTACATGGACAGAATCGGTCAGCATGGCTAATCCTCCTTTTCTCGTCCTTAATACCATGATCAAACATGCCGTATTTTTCGCCTATATTTCCTTTAATATCAGCATATTAGTGATTTTCGATACCATGACTACTCCAAAATTCATGGCATGGTATTTCTTTGAGGTCGCGGTATCAGCTCGAACAATACCATCAAAAATACCATGAAAAAAGTTTGCTTGAGGGTGCTAGGGAGTGCCTGACATTGCCAGAAAAAATAAAGAAAAACCCATTGATATCAATGGGTTAATAGAGGTTTACTGCTTGTGAATGCCAGCCAGTGCCAGACGTGGAATCATTCCCACTCAATCGTCGCCGGTGGTTTGGACGAAATATCGTAGGTCACCCGGCTGATGCCGGGGATCTCGTTGATGATCCGGCTGGAGACCAGCTCCAGGAAATCATAGGGCAGGTGCGCCCAGCGGGCGGTCATGAAGTCGATGGTTTCCACGGCACGCAGGGCCACCACGTATTCGTAGCGACGGGCATCGCCCACCACACCCACTGACTTGACCGGCAGGAACACGGCGAAGGCCTGGCTGGTCTTGTGGTACAGACCGGCGGCACGCAGCTCTTCGATGAAGATATGGTCCGCCAGACGCAGGGTGTCGGCGTATTCCTTCTTCACTTCGCCAAGGATGCGTACACCAAGGCCCGGCCCCGGGAAGGGGTGACGGTAGACCATGTCGTAGGGAAGGCCCAGCTCCAGGCCAATCTTGCGCACTTCATCCTTGAACAGTTCGCGCAGGGGCTCGACCAGCTTGAGCTTCATGTCTTCCGGCAGGCCGCCCACGTTGTGGTGGCTCTTGATCACATGGGCGCCACCGGTCTT
>CATLZI010000102.1 GCA_950063125.1 uncultured Porticoccus sp.
GTGTTCGATCCGGTCAGCGGAACAGTCACTGCAGGGACTTCCTCGCAGGTTACCGATGGCGCAGCAGCCATGCTGGTGATGTCTGCCGAGCGAGCTACTGCTCTGGGTCTGACGCCAATGGCGAAAGTTGTTTCGGTGGCGGCTGCGGGTGTTGACCCCTCGATCATGGGCTATGGACCAGTGCCGGCTACCCGTGCGGCATTGAAAAAGGCGGGACTGACCATTGCTGATATCGATTATGTGGAATTGAATGAGGCGTTTGCCGCCCAATCCCTGCCGGTGTTAAAGGATCTTGGTCTGCTGGAGGCGATGGACCAGAAAGTGAATGTTAATGGTGGTGCCATTGCGCTGGGGCACCCGTTGGGCGCCTCCGGTGCCAGGATCAGCGGGACACTGTTGAATATTCTCCGTCAGCACAACGGTACTCTGGGGGTCTCAACTATGTGTATCGGGTTGGGGCAGGGTGTGACCACCGTGTTCGAGCGCTTGAGTTAGCAGCGGGTTTTTGGTCGATTCACGGGTAAATCTCGCCACTTGATACAGCACAAAAAAGCCGACCTAAGGCCGGCTTTTTTGGGTTGGGAATACAGGGATAACCCGGTTATCCCATTATTAGTTATCTTCTTCGACGGCTTCTTTGGCTTTCTCCCACTGTTCGTCAGAGGCTTCTTTGGCTTTTTCCCACTGTTCTTCAGTGGCTTCTTCGGTCTTTTCCCATTGTTCGGAAGAGGTTTCTTTCACGTCATCGGCCATTTCTTTCATGCCTTCCTTTGCGTTTTCTGCCATTTCTTCAACGGCCTCGCCAGTCTCTTCCATCGCCTGTTCGGTATTCTGAGCAGCCTCTTCCATCATGGGGCGCTCATCGGCTCCCTCGTCTTCTGCACAGGCTGACAGTAAAAAAACGGCTATGATTGGCGTTGCCAGATAAGCCAGTAATTTGCGTGGTTTGTTCATAATACTATCCTGTTGGTTCGGTGAATGTTGCGTGACTCGTTGTGGTGTATCTTAGGTTCTTATAATTTTCCTTCCGTCAGTAAAGACACTTGATGGGCTATCGTCAAGTTAATCACCACAAGACTTTCTCGGCGTAGGCATTTTTCCAGCAGTCACGCCATTGCTTTCACTCGGCGGGATGGCGGCTTTTTTGCTAGACTCTGCTGCAAAATGACCGGAGCTGATCAGCTTGGATATTCTCCGAACGAAAAACCCTGAACATGCCCTGGAGCAATGGCTTGCCAAGTCGGTGACCCCCTGGGATTACCTGGCTGTACGCTATGAGTATGTGCAGTATTACCTGCCCGATTCGCCGGTCATTGAGTTACTGGCTATTTTCCAGCAACTGGAGGGTCAGACAACTTTCACTGTAACTGCGCTGGACAAGTTGCTCGTCGATCAGCTGGCAGTGCTGGACTACGATTGTTTCGACCTGGGTGATTTTTGTGTTGCCTATGGCTTCCCTCTGCTTTTTCTCGATCGTCCCATGCGTCTGGAACCGGTGGCCATTGGCAAGCCTTGGGGCCGGGAAATCTGGTTTACCGGTATCGAGCAACGCGGCCAGTCCTATGTCAGTGATGGGGTCGCTCGCAGCCCGTTGCCCTGGGTGCTCTCGGCGGCACCGCGACGACTGGCGGCTGGCGCAGAACGCCACATCAATCTACTCAAGATACTCGACCCATTGCCGGAGGAAGTCTACGGCGATCTGTATTTTGAGCTCCATGAAGAAAAACGCGAAGTCTACGTGGTCACGCACATTGACCGCCAGGCCTGGCCGGAAGGCAAGGGTGCCATCCGTTTTGGTTTTGATCCCGAGGTTAAGGCATCCTATGCCTCTGAGGATGATTTCAGGTCGGACTTTCTGGCGGCCGTGAAACGCTATGAAGCTGTTCGCCGCAAGATCGATGACCTTTTTGACCAGAGGCGCGAAGTGCTCGGTATCGACGCGAATGTGCCGGTGCCGGCCAGTTGCCTGCAGGACTGGTTCGACGAGCTGCCAGAGCACTTGCAGCAGCAGGAGCGTCAGTTGCGAGAGGACATGAACCGGTTTACGGCACTGTTGCCACTCTCCGTAGGCAATGTGGTCAAGGTCCCGCTGCTGACACCCCATGCATTGCAACACGGGGTTCGCACGGTGGAATTTCAGACCCCTGTCTATGAGCGGAGGATTTTGTCATTCGCCCAGAAAGTTCTCACCCAGGGGCATTGGGATACGGAGCAGGCGGTAACCATGATGTCGCTTGAGACCCCGGATTTACCACAGCTGACAATATTGGAGGAAGGCCTGGGTTATCTGTTGGTTGAAGTGGTAGCTTTCGATGATTTCCGTGTGTGGCGGCTGACCCTGCTGCCGGGTTCTGGTTATCTGGTGCCTGCTACAGGCTATTATGGCCTGTTGATGGCGATTGATGGTGTGGTTGTGTTGGGTGGGCACCACCTTCTGAAGGAAGAAGCGGTTTTGTTGCCCGCTGAACGAACGGAGACGCTGTTGATCAATCAGTCTGCAGAAGATGCTGTCGTATTGATCGCCCGGCCAACCTGACGTTTTTTAACTTTTCCGCGGATCACACCACACGGCCATCGGTTGTTGCTCAGTAGTGTGCGCTGTGGCAAAATCCACCCCCTTTGTCGAAAGCGGCTGTCTGCCGCATGATTCGATATTACCCGGCTTATTGCGGACGTGGCGGAACTGGTAGACGCGCCAGATTTAGGTTCTGGTATCGAGAGATGTGAGAGTTCGAGTCTCTCCGTCCGCACCATAAAATTAATTAAGTTAGCGAACTATTCAGAGGACAATCATGCAGGTTTCTATCGAAACAACTTCTGGTCTCGAACGTAAAATGACCCTGGGCGTACCGGCTGAGCGTATCGACGCCGAGGTGGACGAGCGCCTGAACAAAGCCAGTAAGACAGTTCGGCTGGACGGTTTCCGGAAGGGCAAAGTGCCCATGAATGTATTAAAGAAACGTTTTGGTGAGAGCATTCGACAGGAAGTTGTTGGTGAAGGGCTGGGTCGCACATTTGCTGAAGCTGTAGCCCAGGAGAAGCTTAAGCCTGCAGGGCGTCCTGAAATTGAGTCGGTGAAAAATGAACCGGGTCAGGATCTTGAGTTTGTCGCGACTTTTGAGGTTATGCCTGAGGTTATTTTGACGGATTTGACGAAAGTGGTCGTCACCAAGCCACTTGCCAAAGTGACAGAAGAAGATGTCACTGCGATGATTGACGCATTGCGCAAGCAGAACGCAAGTTGGGAAGAGGTCAACCGTCCCGCCGTTAATGGTGATGAGGTCAATATCGACTACAACGGCCTCATGGATGGCAAGGAATTTGATGGGGGTTCTGCCAAGGAATTCATGCTCGATCTCGGTGCCAGCAAAGCGATTCCCGGGTTTGAAGAAGGGGTCGTGGGTATGTCTGCCGGCGAAGAGAAAGTGCTTTCGCTGACTTTCCCTGAAAACTATCACGCCGAAGAGTTGAAAGGAAAGCCTGTCGAGTTCACCATCAAGGTCAATGCAGTGACCGAGGCCGTCATGCCTCCGCTGGATGAAGCTTTTTTCGCGCTGTATGGCATGGAGCAGGGTACAGAAGAACGGTTCCGTGAAGTGGTTCGCCTGAATATGGAGCGTGACCTCAAGCAGGCATTGAAAACCAAGACCACAGGCCGGGTCATGGAGCAGCTGTGTAATCTGCACAGTGAACAAGAGATCCCGGAAGTACTGATTGCCAGCGAAGTCACCAAGATGAAAAAACAGATGGCCGACCGCATGGGCGGTGGTGCCAGCAATTTTGATCCCGAGTTGCTACCCGATGACCTGTTTATGGATCAGGCGAAGCGTCGCTCCATTGTCAGCCTGATCATCAATGAAATCGTTAAAACCGAGAAGATCGAAACCAGCCCTGAAAGAGTTCGCGACCGTGTCGAAGAGATGGCTTCCACTTATGAGAAGCCAGAGGAAGTGGTCAAATATTACTACAGCAGCCAGGAGCTGATGAAGGGCGTAGAGTCTGCAGTGCTCCAGGATCAGGTGATTGATCATGTGCTTTCAGTAGCGACGGTCAATGAAGAGGAAGTCAGCTACCAGAAAGCCATTCAACCGGATCAGGACGGCACGGCAGATTTCTAGTATTCATTTATTCGGCCACTTGGGTTCAGTCATGATCCCGATGGCGTGTAGCGACAGGCCCCAAGCTTCAAAGATGTTTGGGGCCTGTTGGTTTTAAGGGTGATCGGGAGCGGCCCGGGTTACTTGCCTTCTCCCTACTGCTGGTTACAATGCTTCGACAGGTTTTTTCTTGAGTGAATATCTATGAAATTTGATCTATCTTCGACGTCTGGTCTCGATGTGAGCAACGCAGGTGGCTTGGTGCCCATGGTGGTGGAGCAGTCTGCCCGCGGTGAACGTTCCTATGACATTTACTCCCGTTTATTAAAAGAGCGCGTTATTTTTCTGGTGGGACCTGTAGAGGATTACATGGCCAATCTGGTGGTGGCGCAGTTGTTGTTCCTGGAATCAGAGAATCCCGACAAGGATGTTCACCTGTATATCAACTCGCCCGGAGGGTCAGTGACCGCGGGCATGTCAATCTACGACACCATGCAATTTATCAAGCCCCACGTCAGCACCATGTGTATTGGTCAGGCAGCCAGTATGGGTGCTTTCCTGCTGGCCGCCGGTGAGGCCGGAAAACGTTACTGCCTGCCAAATTCCAGAGTCATGATTCATCAGCCCAGTGGTGGCTCTCAGGGACAGGCATCCGATATTCATATTCAGGCCCAGGAGATTCTTAAGATACGCGAGCGTTTGAATGAGCGTCTTGCCTTCCATACTGGCCAGTCCATAGAACAAATCGCCCTCGATACCGAGCGGGATAAGTTTATGAGTGCCGAGGAATCACAAAAATATGGCATGATTGACCAGGTACTGGACAAACGTCCCTAGAGTCGTTAGGCTTTTTAAAAGAGAGAATATGTTTTATCTGTTTGATATAAAAGAATTTTATTTTCCCTTGTCGGTTAAAGATGAGTAAATTTGTAGAGATAGTATTATGAGTGATGAGAAAACCGGAAAAGGGGAAGATGACGGCAAGTTGCTGTACTGTTCTTTCTGTGGCAAGAGTCAGCACGAAGTTCGCAAGCTGATTGCAGGTCCCTCGGTGTTTATCTGTGACGAATGTGTAGACCTCTGTAATGACATTATCACTGAAGAGATTCAGGAGGCTGATGCCGAACCCTCCAGTGAAGAGTTGCCCAAACCCAAAGAGATCAATGCGATTCTTGATCAGTATGTGATCGGCCAGGTGCGTGCCAAAAAAATCCTTTCTGTTGCCGTCTACAATCACTACAAGCGCCTGCAGAGTGGCGGCAAGGTTACCGAAAAGGATATCGAACTGGGCAAAAGTAACATTTTGCTGGTGGGCCCCACTGGCAGTGGCAAGACCCTGCTGGCCGAAACCCTGGCCCGCCTGCTGGATGTTCCCTTTACTATTGCCGATGCAACAACCCTCACAGAAGCGGGTTATGTCGGGGAAGATGTTGAAAATATTATTCAGAAATTATTGCAGAAGTGTGATTATGACGTTGAGAAAGCCCAACGTGGTATCGTCTATCTCGACGAAATTGATAAGATTTCCCGCAAATCGGATAACCCTTCCATTACCCGTGATGTGTCAGGCGAGGGGGTCCAGCAAGCCCTGTTGAAATTAATTGAAGGGACGGTTGCCTCGGTGCCGCCGCAGGGTGGACGCAAGCATCCTCAGCAGGAATTTTTGCAGGTGGATACTGGCAATATCCTTTTCATTTGCGGGGGTGCCTTTGCCGGCCTGGAAAAGGTTATCCAGGAGCGCTCCGATAAAGGCGGTATTGGCTTCAGCGCTCAGGTGAAAAGCAAGGACACCAGCAAAAATATTGGTCAGACCCTCACAGACCTGGAGCCGGAAGATCTGGTGCGCTTTGGTCTGATACCGGAGTTCGTGGGGCGTCTGCCCGTGATCGCCACCCTCGAGGAGCTCGATCGGGAAGCATTGGTGAACATTCTGGTCGAGCCCAAAAATTCCCTGATCAAGCAATATGAGGCCATGTTTGAAATGGAAGGGGTGGAGTTGGATATTCGTCGCGATGCGCTCGAGACCATTGCCGAGCGTGCACTGGAGAGGAAAACCGGTGCTCGTGGGTTGCGATCGATTATTGAAAACGTCCTCCTGGAAACCATGTACAGCATTCCTTCTATGGATAATGTCTATAAAGTGGTGATCGACAGCGCGGTAATTCGTGGCGAGTCGGAGCCGCTACTGGTTTACGAAAATAAAGAGCAGCAAAAAGCTGCCAGTGATGAGTAAGCCTTTTTTTATCCCCGAAAGGCCCTGCGGGGCCTTCTTTTTTGCCTGAAGACATTTATCTGTCGCTGGTCACTTGTATTTACCCGTGTAAACCCCATATTTGCAGTAAGCTAATTTGTATTGAAACGCTCGCTAAAGAGGTTAGAGAATGGGACAGAACGCTGTGCATAATCAATTGACAATGCTGCCTCTGCGCGACGTGGTGGTGTATCCCCATATGGTGATTCCACTGTTTGTCGGCCGGGAAAAATCGATTCTAGCCCTTGAAGAAGCCATGGTGCAGGACAAGCAGATTCTACTGGTGGCGCAGAAAACTGCGGCGGAAGACGATCCCACACCCGATGATCTCTACCGTGTGGGCACGCTCGCCACGGTGTTACAGATGCTGAAGCTGCCCGATGGCACCGTCAAAGTGCTTGTTGAAGGTGTCGAGCGCGTTACTATCCAGAAGATTGATGAATCGCCCGGTTACTTTGTGGGCGTTTACGAAGTGATGTCTGACGAGGTGTTATCCAGTAAAGAATCCGAGGCATTGATGCGGTCGGCTCTGACCCAGATTGAACAATATGTCAATCTGAGTAAAAAAATCCCCTCTGAGGTTGTCAGTACCGTGGCAGGTATTGAGGATCCCAGTCGTTTGGCTGACACCCTGGCCACACATATGGCTCTCAGTGTTGAACAAAAGCAGGGAATACTTGAAACACCTTCTCTGGCGCATCGACTGGAGACATTGTTGGGCCTGATGGAATCCGAAATCGAGCTTTTTGAAGTTGAACAGCGAATTCGTGGGCGCGTCAAAAAGCAAATGGAGAAAAGCCAGAAAGAGTACTACCTCAACGAGCAGATGAAAGCGATCCAGAAAGAACTCGGTGATGTTGAGGAGGGTGGCAATGACATCGAGCAGCTGGAAACGAAAATCAATGAAGCCGGTATGCCGAAATATGCGCTTGATAAAGCAAAATCAGAACTGAATAAACTGAAAATGATGTCGCCGATGTCGGCTGAAGCCTCGGTCTTGCGCGGTTATATTGACTGGATGGTCAGTGTGCCCTGGAAAAAGCGCTCAAGGGTTCGTCACGACCTCAAGCGTGCTGAACGCATTCTCCATGAAGACCACTATGGGCTTGAGGAGGTCAAGGAGCGCATTCTGGAGTTTCTGGCAGTCCAGCAGAGGGTAAAAAAACTTAAAG
>CATLZI010000103.1 GCA_950063125.1 uncultured Porticoccus sp.
CTCACCGCATCCCCACCAAAATGCGCAACCTATTGATTTTGTTATACATTATGCGCATATGTAAATCGGCCAGAAATACCGCTAAGCCAGGCTTAAAGCGCTAATGCTGCTTTGTGCAGCGAAATCAGCCCTGCCACATTGGCAATCTGTGCCGGTTCGACAATCGAAACATCCCGAACACCGAACAACGGCATGACCAGGTGTTGCGGTTCCCACCAGTGGCGCCAGGACAACTCGTTAAAGTACAACCGGCCAGCGCGGATCTCCCAGTTCTTCCAACCAAGATGGTCCAGGTGACCACACTGTGAAAGAATCAACCGAGTCGCCCAGCGCGGTGGCTTCTGTTGGCGCCAACGGTGCCAGGTGCGCTCTGATACCCCGCACAGGTCAATACATTGCTGGATATCCAGACGAGCCAAGAAACGGGCCTCGGTGAGGTTATCCGTTGTATCTAGCCATGGATTAGGAGAATACCTCATGGTTATTCAACCAGGCTAATACTGGGTTTAGTATCCTGCTTCTCGACAAGTCTCTTTGACCAATGCAGGAAATTAGAGAGGGATGGCGTAAAATCAACCACTTCTGGATCATCTGTCTCAGCGACTTCATCAAGAATATTAGAGGCCAGCCCCATAGCCAGGTAAGCATGAAGAACACGCTCTTGTAGCTCGATGTGCTTCATGACACGGCCCTCAGTGGCATTTTAGATGCTGATGGATGCACCAGGCCAAGATCAAATGCCCAGGCTGGGATCTGGGCCGGTACCGCTTCGAGAATACGAACCAGGGGCACCACGTTGGATCGGTCCATGGAATCTTGGCGTAAATCGATATTAATCCCATATGCCATGAGTTCTTTACGGTGTCGGTAATAGGTGTTTTTGGCCATGGTTGAGCGCAGGTCGTGGCCATCCTTCCAAAGGACATAGGTGGAGCGCAGCCGCTGGGGCAAGTTCATCAGTTCATCAGTGCTAAGTGCAATTTGTTCATTCATGTTGAGCCTCTTCAAATAGTCAAAGTAAGTAGTCATCACGGTATGAGGCAGCCAGTTGTTGGCCATAGATAAGTTCAGTTCGTCGAGTTCTTTTTTACAGAGTCGTAGCTCAATGCGCAGTTTGTTATCCACCCATGGGATCAACGGTGTATCTAATAATGAATCCGGTAAACGGTGTTTGGGAACTTGCACCTCCTCAGCTTTGCAGTAAGCGGTTAATCTCCAACGTTTGGAGTCTTTACCCCACCAGAGCGTACCGCCCTTGGACGACGGTCTGCCGTGCCTGGTCTTCGATTTGTACTCGGCAGCTCGGAGCCAAGCGAGCACATCGGAACGAGATGGGAGCTCAAAAGAGTAATTGATATCCAGGCGAGTCAAGCGGTAGTCCCCTGCCCTCAGCTGATTGAGATCCGTCACCGTGGGACTTAGGTCCAAGTATCGGCAGACGACAGAAAAGGTATCAACCATAAGCGAGATAAAATCATCAGAACCAAAGATGTTATGGCCTTGGAGAAATTTGGACGGATTGCCGCTAAAAAATAGATGGGTTGCATTGCCATTGCCATCTGATCCATGGCTTGTAACGGTGACTCTTTTTTCAAAAGAGCCTTCGACTTCCATCCGGCAAGGTGCCAACCATTCCAGCTCACCATCAGGCGCAATCTTGCAAACATGCCCCGCGTTTAACGGAGGATGAATGCAAGGCAAGAATGCCGAAACCCAGTCAATCACAGAACCCGTCTACCCCTCGATTTGTACCCAAAATGGGACAAAAGGAACGTATTACTAAGCCGTTCCTTTCCTCCCGCCAAAACCTGTCAAGCCCTCCACAGGGCAACTTTAATATCCCCTATAAGGTAATATCAAGCCTATGGTTAAAATTTATGGGGTTAATCTATGCCTGAAGAGCAACTTGAGATGATAGATATGTCCTTTGGAGAGAATTTAAGAAGGCTTAGAAGGGATAAAGGGTTAACCCAGGCCGAGCTGGCAAAACTAGCAGACCTGAAGATCACCCATATGTCTAAATTGGAGAACGACACGGGTGATCCAAAGTTATCGACGCTTTACAAGCTGATGGGTGCCCTAGAGTGCTCAGCAGACACCTTACTGATGGATGCCAACAAGGTTGGGGTGGATGGTGTACTTCAAGCATCGTTTGACCGGGCGCAGCAGTTACCGAGGCGCAAGAAAGCCATTGTCATTGAACTGATTGATAGCTTCTGTATCGCTGACGGCATGGGCGAGATATTCAACTCTAAGGGGTGGACCTACCGAGACGGGCCAACAAAGCCAATTAGCGACAATCTTGATCTCGAGGAATAAGCAAGATGGCGGAGGACGAGAAAACTTCTGTGATGAGCGTAAATGCTACTCTCCCCCAATTGAGAATGCCCGAGGTACGTAACGACGAATCTTATCTGTATAGCGCCACGGATTTTTACAATGGAGCTAAAGAGCTTATTGATGCCGACGGCAATCTTAGGTCTTCAGTGCTCTTGATTGCCCAATCTACTGAAAATGTATTAAAAGCTTTCCTAGCATGTAAAGGAGTAACAATTGGCACCCTATCAACAGAGTACAACCACAATCTAATAAAAATGTGGGAAGACTCTGCAAAACTAGGACTGCCCATAGATGCTAACCCTCCAGCTTGGTGTGAGAAACTGGATACCCTGCTTCAAAAAGGGGAGTTCTTTTTGCGATACCCCATAAAGCTTCATGGAACGAGCTACCCAAACGTTCAGAGCGCAATATCGGGTTTAGAGTCTTTAATGACGGCGGTTGCTAAGGAAACGGAAAAATCACCCTGATTTGTAGGGAAAATCCACTGTGTTGGACTAAGTGGCGGTGTTACTAGGACCGCCACACCAGGTGAAGACCCAGAGAGGTTAAACGGCGTAAAACCGGAAGTAGCAGAGCATGGCCAACCACTGCACGTTAAGCGGCCTTAGATGGGCCGTGAGCCGCTTACGCGGCGGTAATCAGTGAAGGATATACCCAAGGGGCAGCACAAGTGATTGGGGCATTAGATCGCCGCAGGTAAGGTAAACGCGCTTATCTGCTCGCTCGCATTGCTTCGCTCGACAGATCGCGCTTGGGTTGGTGGGTGCGGTGTGGCGGAGGGCAAGCCCTGCTCGCCACTCACCGCATCCCCACCAAAATGCGCAACCTATTGATTTTGTTATACATTATGCGCATATCTATAGATCGAGAATTTTATAAACAATCGCCCTTATGCGCGTGAATTAGACATAAGGAAAAATCAGATATGAAGGCACAGAAAAAAATACCCTTTGAATATATTGATGAAAGCCGCCAATCAGCAGGTTTTTTTGTACGTGATGTCTGCACACATCTAGGCATAACCGAGCGTAGCTATTACCGATGGAAAGCGTCGGGATACGGGCCAAAGTGGGTTTACAAGGGTTTACAAATCCTGTCAGGCAAGCTAGATTTTTTTGGCTGGAAAGGCTGGTACATTTGCAACGGTGAACTATACAGAGACGACTTTAATCCGAAATATTATAATAAAACGCCCGGTGAACTCGCAGCAGATTGGTATATGTCAGCACAACCGGCGATAAAATCACGATTAAAGCGAAACAAGGAAGATCTGATGCTGGTATACAAGGTAGTAAGTGCGACAAAAGGCTTCAAGGAACTGGAAAAGGAAGTTTCATTGCTATTGAACAAGGGCTGGAAACCCGTAGGCGGCGTGGCGTTCAACAACGGATACGCCTACCAGGCGATGGTAGGAAAACCAGTAACAGACAACAAGAAGGTTGAACAACCAGACCCGGACACAACCACTCTTCCCCGTGGCGCAGTCGATGCCATGAAAAAGATAGATTCACTCACATAAAGAACGCCGGGATGGAAGATTAAGTGCCTAAGCGGCGCCTGCAGGGGGCCAAGGGCCAACAGCTTTCTACAGTGGTTGTGGCAAGAAGGGTAAGTGAAAAGCGATTACACAGCGAATTAATCACTTGCAGGCGGTGCCCATCATGGTTTTATCGTATGATTTACGGGTTTTGGCGTACTGATCACGCCAGAAGGTGCAGGTTCTTTGCCGTTGGGCGCTAGCTGCATTCAGCTTGGCTCTGGCTTTGTTTTGCTCTGTTTGACGTGCGCTATTTTTTCGCTGGGCCACTAGCGCCTGATATTCGAAATCTTTCGCTACTGCTGTTACTTCGGCTTCCAGTTGTGCGGCCAAGGCCCGGGCGTCGTGTTCGAGCCAGAGCTTGAAGGTTATGCCGACCGTTAGCGATGACAGCGTTAGTGCGAGATAGATTGTTAAACCGAGCTTTCCATAACTGAACATTGATCACCCTCCTTTGGCAAGCATCAGATAATAAATGAAGTTTTGGGGCCTAGAAACAATTATAAAGATAGCTTGCGCAGCAAATGGTTGTATCTGCCAACGTCTTTGTCCTTTCACGACCAGACGACAGCAGAAGGGATTAGGGCTCGATTTATCCGTGCTGTGCCTCGATAGTCGAGACACCCCTATCCCTCTGAAAAAATGATCCTGTTGAATAAAACGGTAATTTAAAAGTGTTTTAAACAGCTACAGAACATTTCTCTTTCTAGGTCGCATCGCGCATGGTCACAAATTCTTCAGCCGCGGTCGGATGAATACCTATCGTGGCATCAAAATCCGCTTTGGTAGCGCCCATTTTTACAGCTATCGCGATTCCCTGGATGATTTCACCGGCACCCTCACCCACCATATGGCAACCAACAACCCTGTCGTTATCATTGACAACGATCAGCTTCATAAAGACTTTCCCGTCTCCGCCGCCTAGTGTCTCTTTCATCGCCCTGAATTTGCTTCGATAGATACGGAGGTTGTCACCGTATTCCTCTCTGGCCTTCTCCTCTGTTAAGCCGACTGATGCTGTATTGGGCTGACTGAATACGGCTGTAGGGATATTTGTATAGTCGATTGTCGTGGGCACACCTGTGACAAGGGTTTTGGTCAGTGCCATGCCCTCGTTAATGGCGACGGGCGTTAATTCAACTCGACCAATGACATCACCAATGGCATAGATTGATGGTTCTGCGGTTTGGAAATAATCATCCACAACGATCGCACCATTTGAGCGGGTTTCAATGGTTGTATTCTCAAGGCCAAGTCCGTCAATGTTTGGGCGGCGACCTGTCGCATACATCACAAGGCCCGCTTCAATGCTGTCGCCATTATTGAGGGCTGCCCTGAAAAGACCACTATCCATTTTTTCTATAGTCTCGATATCAGTTGAGAAGTGAATGTTAACCCCTTGTTTTTCTAGCTCTTCTTTTAGAACTTCACGTACGTCTTGATCGAAGCCACGAAGAAACAGGCCACCGCGATACAACAAGTGGGTCTCAACGCCGAGCCCATTGAATATCCCGGCAAATTCGATGGCGATATAGCCGCCACCAACGATCACTATACGGTCCGGGAGGCTATCCAGATAAAAAGCTTCGTTAGATGTAATGGCGTATTCTTTACCGGGAAAGTCCGGCACAAAGGGCGTACCCCCCGTGGCAATCAATATTTTTTTGCACCGGTAAACCTGGTCATTTACTTCAACAGTATTTGGACTGAGGATTTTGGCCCAACCCTCAACCAGTTCCACACCGGCCTTATCAAGTAAGTTACCGTAGATATCATTAAGCCGCTGGATTTCACGATTTTTATTATCCCGAAGGGTGGGCCAGTCAAAACTTGACTCACCCACATGCCAACCGAACCCCTTGGCAGTACGAAATTCCTCGCGGAACGAAGATGCATACACGAAAAGTTTTTTGGGAACACAGCCGACATTGACACAGGTTCCACCAAGATACTGGGATTCGGCTATCACGACTCGCAGCCCTTGCTGCGCACACATACGTGCTGTTCTTACCCCGCCAGAACCAGCACCAATCACAAACAGATCAACATCATGGTCAGCCATGATTTCTCCTTTATTTCAGGTTTATTGCTTAAACCAGGACAACTTCTCGTGAAGTTTGACCACATCACCCACAATGATCAAGGTTGGGGCCTTGGCACTGGCTTCACGAACTTTATCTGGCAAAGTTCTCAAGTCGCCAATAAACACCCGCTGATTGACAGTTGTACCCTTCTCTATCAATGCTGCCGGTGTCTCCGGTGCTTTTCCGCGTCGAATCAACTCGCGGCAAATACTCTCCAGTCCACTGAGCCCCATATAAAACACCAGGGTCTGATTCGGTGAAACAAGATCCTGCCAGTTCAAATCCAGTGAATTGTCTTTCAGGTGGCCTGTTATGAAGCGCACCGACTGTGCATAATCCCGGTGGGTCAGGGGTATGCCCGCATAGCTGGCACAACCTGAGGCGGCTGTTATACCCGGTACAACCTGAAAAGGAATTCCACGTTCCGCAAGGTGTGAAATTTCTTCACCACCACGGCCAAAAATAAAAGGGTCGCCACCCTTCAGACGCAAAACGCGCTTGCCTTGCAGGGCATATTCAGCAAGCTTCTCATTGATATTATCCTGGGTGACCGGATGCTCGCCGGCGGTTTTTCCAACATAAATCAACTCAGCATCACGACGCACCAATGCCAACACTTCCTTTGAAACCAACCGGTCATAAAGGACGATATCCGCCTTCTGCATCAAGCGCAGCGCGCGGAAGGTCAGGAGATCGGGGTCACCCGGTCCACCGCCTACTAGATAAACCTCTCCGAGTTTTTTTGAAGCGGGGTTAGCTAATTTCTGCTGAATGCGACTTTCCGCTTCATCCAGTTTTTCTGCGTAAACCAATTCCGCAATATCGCCCTCAAAAACTTCTTCCCAGAAAGCTTTACGGGAAAGTCCATCATTGATCTTACGCTTAACATGATCACGATATTTCCCGGCCATTGCTGCAAGCTTGCCATAACCGGCAGGGATTGATGATTCCAACCGGGTACGAAGCATTCTCGCTAATACCGGCGCGGTACCGGCACTACTGATGGCTATCTGCACTGGGGATCGATCAACGATAGAGGGAAAAATGACGCTGCACAGTTCAGGGCTATCTACCACGTTGACAGGAATGTTCCTGGTCTGGGCGAGCTTTGAGACACGCCGGTTAACCGCTGTGTCATTCGTGGCCGCAACCACCAGGACCGCTCCGTCGAGGTCAGCATCATCAAACTCACGGTTTACAAGTGTCAGGCCAGATTCATGAGCCAGTTTTTGAATGGATGAATTAATCTCTGGAGCAATTACCTCAATAGCGGCACCAACAGCAATTAGCTGGCGGAGTTTTCGCAGGGCTATTTCACCGCCGCCAACCATGACGCAGCGTCTATCGCGAAGGTTATGAAATAAGGGTAACAGATCCATCGTTAAACTCTGACTCAATAGGCACTTTCTCAGCCAATGCTGGCCTGACCACCCATATAGGGCCGCAGTATCGCGGGAATAATGATGGTGCCATCTGACTGCTGGTAATTTTCCATCACCGCGATCAGCGCGCGCCCCACGGCAACGCCCGACCCGTTCAGCGTATGCACGAATTGCG
>CATLZI010000104.1 GCA_950063125.1 uncultured Porticoccus sp.
CGCCGCTGCTGATGATACAGTCGGCCTCGGCAGCGGCCCTGCGCAGCACCTGCTCGGTAGCCTCTGGCGTATCCGCTACCCTGCCCAGGTCGACATAATCGAAACCCAGTGCCTGCAACTGACCCATCAGGGTGAAGCGGTTGGAATTGTAGATATGTCCCGGCGGCAGCGGCTCGCCGGGTTCCACCAGTTCATCGCCGGTACACAACAAAGCGACCTTGAGGCGCCGGTATACTGGTACCTCGGCAATACCGACCGAGGCCAGCAGACCGAGGTCCTGGGGTTTGAGGCGGTGTCCCCGGACCAACACCGTGGCGCCGCGGTGAATATCCTGTCCGATGGGGCGTATGTTGGTGCCGGACTTGATATCGGCAGCCAGGGTCACCCGGGCATTGTCCCAACGACACTGCTCCTGCATCACCACCGTATCGGCACCGGGAGGCACTTCCGCACCCGTGAAGATACGAGCGGCACTACCCGGCTGTAGCGGCTCTGGCACGGCACCCGCCGGAATGCGCTGACTGATCGGCAAGGTGGTTTCTTCACCAGCATGACAGTCGGCAAAGCGCAGGGCGAAACCGTCCATGGCACTGTTGTCCGCCGGCGGTACATCTACCGGCGATTGCTGGTCAGCAGCCAACACTCGGCCGAGAGCCTGCATAAAGGATACGGTTTCGGTATCCGACATTGGTTGTGCCGCGGCCAACAGCCGCTCCAGCGCCTGTTCGACGGTCATTAACCCAGGTTGGTCACAACCGTTCATGAGCGGCCCTCGCATTCAGCAACCCGCGCCACATGAGGAATGAAATTGCAGGGGCGGGGGCGGGCATCCAGTTGCTCGCCAAGGATCCTGTCCCAGGCGGTGCGGCAGGCATTGGTGGAACCGGGCATACAGAACACCAGCGTGCGGTTGGCCAGGCCCGCCATTGCGCGGGACTGCACGGTAGAAGTGCCGATCTCGGTAAAGGAAATTTGCCGGAACAGCTCGCCAAAGCCTTCCACCTGTTTGTCGAACAGTGGCAGCAACGCCTCCGGGGTGGAATCCCGATCAGTGAAGCCAGTGCCGCCGGTCACGAGCACTATCTGGAGTTGCGGGTCGGCAATCCAACGGGACACCTCAGCACGCAAACGGTAGATATCGTCGGGGACTAGTACCCGATCCGCCAGCACGTGGCCAGCTTCGGAAAGACGGTCCACCAGCAACTGGCCGGAGCTGTCCTGTTCCAGCGTGCGAGTGTCGGAAACCGTGAGGACGGCGATGTGCAGGGGGACAAATTCTTTGGCGGCGTGGGACATAAATTCTCTCTTTTCATCAGTTCGATTGATTCGGGTCAAATCCGCGTGGGCTGTCGAGACTATCAACGGGAGGCGGATACCAGCAGTGAAATTATCAGCAACCCGAATAATACAAAGGAAAGCATTTTCCAGAATAGCAGCATATCCTTCTCCACCGGACGCTGCGGGTCTTCCTTGAGAAATTCCGGGTTGGGTTGTTTCAGGTCCCGAAGGAAACCCTGCAGGGTTTCGTAGCGCTGTTCCGGTTCGATGGAAACAGCCTTTTCCAGTGCCCGGTCAAACCAGAACGGAATCAGATCCCGGTGATGGTAACCCGGAATGTAACGCAGCCGCAGGAAGTCTTCCCGGGAACGGCATTTTTCCATACGGTGGCCATAGGGTAAAAAGCCGGTAAACATTTCGTAGACAATCACGCCCAGGGAATAGATATCGCCACGGATGCCGGTGTTGATACGGAAGCGGTAGGCGGGGTCAGCATAGTCCAGGGTGCCCAGCGCCACCTCGCGGGTCATCGGCGTAAAGATTTCATGAATGCCGGGAACATACACCGAGCCAAAATCAACAATGCGAACCTCCATGTCCGGGGTCACCATGATGTTGCCTGGCTTCAGATCCTGGTGGACGGTTTCCTTCTCGTGCAGTGCCTCCAGGCCGGCAGCGATTTGCTCCACCAGCGCGATCAGGTCCCTCGGTCGGCGCTCCTGGTGCTGTTCCAGCCATTGGTCCAGGGACAAGCCGGGCACCAGTTCCATCAGGTAGTAGAGAAACCTGCGCGCCCCCTTCGGGGCGATCACCTTGACGACGTTGGGGTGGTCGATTCGCAGGCCAATCCACTCCTCCATAATAAAGCGCTCAATATAGGCAGGGCTGTCACAGTAATTCTGCGACGGGGTTTTCATCACCAGCTCCGCACCAGTGTCCAGGTCCCGCACCCGGTAGAGCTGAGTTCGCTCGCTGGCATACATTTCTGCCAACACTTCGTAGCCATCAATCTTGACTCCGGGAGACAGATCAGGCGGGAACGGCAGCCGGGTCAACCGCTCGTTAAGGTCCTCGATATTTTCCAGTCCCAAATGGTCGATACGCAGCAGCGCACAACTGAGGTTGTCATTACTGCCAGCGGCCCGTGCAGCAGCAACAATGGTACGACAGGCACGTGGGTAATCATCCGGGTGGCGATCGATCAGTCCACGCAATGCTTCAATGGGGAGGAAATCGTGTACCCCATCGCTGGTGAGTAGAAAAATATCACCCTGCTTAAGGGTAACAACGCTGGCATCCACATTGAGGCCGGTGTCCATGCCCATGGCGCGGATCAGATAATTCTGTTCAGTGGAAATACCCGCCGTGTGATCCCGGGTCAACTGGGTTAATTCCCCATTCTCTGCCGCCAGACGGTGGATACGGCTGTCGCCGATATGAAACAGATAGCCGAGATGGGACTTGATCACCAGCACACTCAGGGTGGTGACATAGCCCCTTGCCTCATCGTGGATTTCGTGCCCCAGGTTATAAAGTTGACGATTCAGCGGGGTGAGAATTTTCTGAACAGCATGTTTGACACTCCAGGTCTCCGGGGTCGTATAGTAATCGTTTAGTACCGAGCGAATGCACAGCTCCGCCGCCTCCCTGCCCGCCTCGGCCGTGCTGACACCGTCTGCCAGCGCCACAACTATGCCTTTGGTATTGAGCAGGTGATCGTCGGGAATACGATAGCCCACGGCATCCTCATTGACCTGTTTAACGCCCGCATCGGAGCAGCACCCCACAGTGGCCCGGAAAACATTTGCTGTTTCAATGCCCCCTTGACTCACGTATGCACCTTCTCCGTCACGTTGGTTGCCATGTCAGCTTACGTCGATCAGCTCCACTGTTCCATCAGGTAATACTTCGGCCATCTTGCCGGAAGGCTCCTTCAGGAAAATCACGCCTACAAACAACAGCACAGCGGAAGCGGCGATCAGCAGAAAAAAAGTTTGATAATCGACAAACGACAGAATGGTCAGATAGGTCACACCACCCACGTTGCCATAGGCTCCAGCCATACCAGCGATCTGGCCGGTCATACGCCGCTGTACCAGCGGCACCATGGCAAACACTGCACCCTCCCCCGCCTGGACAAAGAACGAACAGCACATGGTGGCGAGCACCGCCAGAAAAATCCACCAGGTGCCATCGATATGGCTAAGCAGAAAATAGCCTGTGGCGAGCCCGGAAATCAGGATCATCAGGGTCTTCCGGCGTCCGAACCTGTCGCTCAACCAGCCTCCGCCGGGACGTGCCACCAGATTCATGAAAGCGAACCCTGAGGCCAGTAGCCCAGCCTTGACAGGATCAAGTCCCTCAAAGGTTTCCAGGAAGAACAAGGGCAGCATCGAGACCACCGCCAGCTCGGAACCAAAGGTCACAAAATAGGACCCGTCGAGAATCGCCACCTGTCTGAATTGGTAGCGTTGCATTTCCGGGACACCCTGTTTCAGGTGTTCGTGGTTCACCTTCCAGATCTGGTACACCTGGAATAGATAGAGCAACACCAAGCCGATGTAGATACCACCGGCCCCTCCCGATGAGAGCAGTCCCAGGTTGGACGGGGACAACTTCCAGGTCAGTACCGCAAGGGCGATGTACATGGGGATGTTCATCGCCAGGTAAAACCAGAAATCTCCCCAGCTGGACACTTCCAGGCCACCGGATTTTTTCGGTTTGAAATAGGTGGAACCCTTTGGCGTATTGCGAGCTTTTAGGTAGTAAAACACACCATAGAAGGAAGCGACGACACCAGTAAGACCCAGGGCATAGCGCCAACCGTCATCACCCCCAAACATCAGGGCAATGGTAGGTAGCGCCATGGCGCCGGCCGCAGAACCGAAGTTGCCCCAGCCACCGTATATACCCTCTGCCAATCCCACCTGTCTGGCCGGAAACCACTCACCGACCATGCGAATGCCAATCACGAATCCTGCACCGACAAAGCCGAGCAGAAAACGGAATAACGCCAACTGTTCATAGCTGGTGGCCGTGGCAAACAACAGGCAGATACCGCCGGAAAGTATCAGCAAACCGCTGAAAATATGTCGTGGCCCAAACTTGTCTACCAGAATACCAATCAGTATCCGGGCGGGAATGGTCATGGCCACATTGAGAATCATCAGTGCCTTGACCTGCTCTCCAGTGAGGTCAAAAGCCTCCTTGATTACCGCCAGCATTGGGGCATGGCTGAACCAGACGACAAAACTGAGAAAAAAGGCGAACCACGTAATATGCAGCATCCTGATTTTCGGATCTTTGAGGTCCAGTAAATTGATTGTTGCCTGGGACATGGTGTTTTTCCTCGCGGGAACTGTATCTGACTGTAAAACGACAACCGGGACTGACGGGCTGAATCTACCTAGAGGTTGCGGTATGACAGTTGATCCAGGTCATCGGGCGAAGCTTGTAAAAAAGACCAGCTCGCCTGCTAATACCACCAAGGAGGTAATTAAAGAATCATAAATAATTCATGAATTTCAAATAGATAGATGAATACCATGATCGGAAACCCAAAACCGGCACTAACCCGTCTATTTAGTGGTACCCCCTAAGAGAAGAACCTCTTCGGAGACACGCTTGACGTACATCAATTGCAAGCTGAGGCAGGCACCGCAGAATTTGTTATGCCATTTTTAGGTCAACTGAGGAGTTGCACCATGAAAACCATACTTGCGGCAATCGACCTGGATTCAAATGCAGAGAGTGTGCTCGATGCGGCCATCGATCTGGCCATGCAGTACCGTGCCGTGTTGATTCTGGCAACAGTGGAAACTGAATTACCGGGTATGGAAGGTGCCACTGATGAAGAGCTGAAGAAAGAAATACAGCTGTCCTACGATGAGGCGTTGACACGGCTGAAGAACATGGCCGATGACCTGTCTGCCCGGGGTATCAACTGCCGTGCAGTCATGCTGGAAGGGAAACCCGTCGATCAATTGATACAGGCTGCGGACCGTCTACAGGCAGACCTGATCGTCATCGGCAACCACGGTCACAGCCCTTTCTACGATACCCTGATCGGCGGAACAGCCCCCGGCGTGATTCACCGGGCCCGGCAGAAGGTCTTAATGGTACCGGTGACAAACTAGGGTCTGTTAACACCAAGCTTTCACCCCTACTCCAGGGATTTTGCGTCCGGTCCATTTCAGTCGGACGTTTTTTTATTACCCAGAGGATCGACCATGGAACTCGTCTGTCCAGCGGGCAGCCTGCCCGCACTCAAGGCCGCCGTGGACAATGGTGCAGATGCTGTCTACATCGGTTTTCGGGACGCCACTAACGCCCGTCATTTCGCTGGCCTCAACTTTAATGACAGCAAGGCAGACCAGGCCATGGAACACGCCCGCAGGCACAATGTCCGGTTATTCGTGGCCATCAACACCTATCCACAACCCCACAACTGGCGCGCTTGGCAGTCGGCGGTAGATCGCGCTGCACAACTGGGTGTTGACGCACTGATCGTCGCCGATCTGGGTGTACTCGACTACGCCCGGGAACGGCACCCGCAACTCGCCCTGCATCTTTCTGTCCAGGGATCGGCCACCAACGCCGCGGCACTATCCTTTTACCAACGCCGGTTCGACATCCGTCGGGCAGTGCTGCCGCGAGTACTTTCCCTGTCCCAGGTGCGGCAACTGGCGGCCGCTAGGCCGGTGGATCTGGAGGTATTCGGTTTTGGCAGTCTGTGCATCATGGCCGAGGGCCGCTGCCATCTGTCATCCTATGTCACCGCCGAATCCCCCAACACCTGTGGCGCCTGCTCACCTGCTTCAGCGGTGCGCTGGCAAGAGACAGCCAGTGGCCGGGAGTCACGCCTCAACGGGGTGTTGATCGACCGCTTCAAGGGCGGCGAAAACGCTGGCTACCCCACCCTCTGCAAAGGCCGTTTCAAGGTGGAAGATCGTATCTATCATGCCCTGGAGGAACCCACCAGCCTGAACACTCTGGCGTTGATTCCCCAGCTGGCGGAGATCGGCATCAAGGCCATCAAGATCGAGGGGCGCCAGCGCAGTCCCGCCTATGTGGCGCAGGTGGTAAGCGTGTGGCGGGAAGCACTGGATCATTATCACAATGCCGGCGAACGCTTCACCCCTCGCAGGGAGTGGTTCGATACCCTTTCCAGGGTTTCCGAGGGCAGTCAAACCACCTTTGGCGCCTACTCGCGTCCCTGGCAATAAACACCCACAACAACGGGGAATAACCGATGCAATTGTCCCTGGGACCAATTTTCTATTACTGGCCGCGACAACAGGTCGAAGACTTTTATCACCAGGCACTGGACTCCCCCGCTGACATCGTCTATCTAGGGGAAACTGTTTGCCCAAAACGGCGCGAGATTCACCCATCGGAGTGGCTGGAAATGGCAGCGCCACTGGCCGAGGCCGGTAAACAGGTAGTGCTCTCCACCCTGGCACTGATCGAGTCACGTGCCGACCTGGTAACCTTGCGCAAGCTCTGCGATCAGAGTGACTGCCTGATGGAGGCCAACGACATGGCGGCGGTGGAACTGCTTTCGGAGCGAAATCTGCCATTTGTCGCCGGTCCGTCCATCAATATCTACAACAGCGCTAGCCTGCGTGTCCTGCAACAGGCGGGCATGATGCGCTGGGTGATGCCGGTAGAGCTGAGCCGCCACACGTTGCAAGGTATCCTCGAAGAAGTCCAGCAGTTCGGTTTTGCCCAACAGGTACAAACGGAAATATTCAGCTATGGGCATTTGCCACTGGCCTACTCCGCTCGCTGTTTTACCGCCCGCAACCGCAACCTGCCAAAGGATGACTGCCAGCTGAGTTGCCTGGATTATCCAGACGGTATTCCCGTGCACACGCGTGAAAATACATCGCTATTTACCCTGAATGGCATTCAGACACTCTCTGGTGATATTCACAATTTGCTGGCGGAATACCATGACATGGCAGCTATTGGTGTTGATATTCTTCGCATCAGTCCAAACAGCAGCAACACATTCCAGGTGCTGGAGCAATTTGACCGGATACGTCGAGGAGAAACGCCCAGCAATCAACTCATTGCCAGTGACCAGGGAGCAGCCACATTTTGCACTGCAGCATGGTATGGGAAGCCGCGGAAA
>CATLZI010000105.1 GCA_950063125.1 uncultured Porticoccus sp.
CGCCGATACCCTGGTGGCCGAGTTGAAGGATGGTGAGATTGTCGAATATGGGATCGGCCCGGAGGATTTCGGTTTGCAGCGAGGTACGCTGGACAGTCTGAAGGTCAACGATGCCAAAGACAGCCTGGAAATGGTGAAATCTGCGCTATCCAAAAAAGGTGGGGTTGCATCCGATATGGTGGCCCTGAATGCCGGTGCGGCACTTTATGTGGCGGGAGTCGCCGCAGACCTGGCGGAAGGTGTCAATCTGGCACAGGACGCCCTCGGCAGCGGTCTGGCAAGAGCAAAGATGGACGATCTGGCAGCCTTCACCCGCTGCCTAAAGGAGTTGGATAGATGATGAGCCCCGCTGTCGATACACCGACTGTGTTGAAAAAAATTCTCGATCACAAGATCGAGTCAGTCGCTCGTCGCAAGGTGAAAGTGTCAATGGCCGAACTCAGAGAGCAGTGCCGGGAGCCGCGTGAAATTCGCGGTTTTTCCGCTGCGCTGCAACACAAGCTTGACCAGGAGCTTGCAGCGGTGATTGCCGAGGTAAAGAAGGCCTCTCCCAGCAAGGGTCTTATCCGGGAAGATTTCGATCCGGTGAGCATTGCGCGAAGTTATGAAAAAGGCGGGGCAGCCTGTCTTTCGGTGCTTACAGAGGAGGCTTTTTTTCTCGGTGCCGACGAATATCTCAAGATGGCCCGGGAGGCCACCCGCTTGCCCGTGCTGCGCAAGGACTTCATTGTTGACCCCTATCAGGTCTACGAATCCTATGTGCTCGGTGCCGATTGTATTCTGCTGATCGTCGCCGCACTTGAGCAGCCCTTGATGGAGGAGTTGCACGGCATTGCTGTGGAATTGGGCATGGACGTACTGGTTGAGGTGCACAATGAAGCGGAACTTGATCGGGGGCTATTGATTGAGAACCCCATGATCGGCATCAATAACCGCGATCTGAAAACATTTGAGACGACCCTGGAGACCACTTTTCAGTTGCTGGAAAAAATTCCTGACGACCGTATTGTGATCACGGAAAGCGGGATTGTCTCTATTGATGATATAGCTGCCATGCGAGGGCATAACGTCAATGCCTTTCTGATAGGTGAGACGTTTATGCGCGCCGGGGAGCCGGGCCTGAAATTGCTGGAAATGTTTAATTAGGGTCCAGCGCTGTCACCAGGGTTGTTTCTGGTGTTGCTCGACGCCTTCCGGAATCTGGTACCAGTCCTGTTTTTCACTTGTCCAGACATGCATAACGGGTTGGATCATGCGAGTGTCGGACAGGGTTCCCGGCTTCAGTTTGATAATGTCCGGTTGCGCCGGATTGAAATGATAGATGCGGTTGCCACAATTCGGGCAAAACGTTGCGCAATTTCGATTGCCGTTTTCCGCCAACCGCTCCCAGGCTCGCATCTCCCCATTAATCCTTAAATCGTCCCGGTTCACCATCGCCGTTATACTGAAGGCACTGGTGGAAAGCTTCTGGCATTCCCGGCAATGACAAATGATCACCTTGATGGGTGCTGCCAGCAGTTCATAGGTGACTTTTCCACACTGGCATGAGCCGGGAACTGGATAGCGGATATCAGTATTTTCCATTGGCTTTCCTTGTATCTGTTAAGGGAGGCTGGGGCTCTGTCAGCGCCAAGAGGTAACGAGCAGTGTTAGACCGGGGGAGCGCCAGGAAGTCCTCCGGTAAAATTTTTTTATACAACCAGCTAGCCGGTTTTAGCGGGTGCCAAACACGACCATGGTTTTTCCTTTCACCGACACCAATCCCTGGTCCTCAAGGGTTTTCAGTACCCGGCCAACCATTTCCCGGGAGCAGCCGACAATTCTTCCGATTTCCTGGCGAGTGATCTTGATCTGCATGCCATTGGGGTGGGTCATGGCATCGGGCTCCTTGCACAGATCCAGCAGTGTGCGTGCCACGCGACCGGTAACATCCAGAAATGCGAGATCGCCCACTTTACGGGTGGTATCGCGCAGGCGCTTGGCCAGTTGTACTCCGATGGCAAAGAGAAATTCCGGATGCTGCCTGGATAGCTCCTGAAACTTGCCGTAACTGATTTCACCGACTTCACACTCTGTTTTGGCACGAATCCAGGCACTTCGATCCGGCTGCTTGAACAGCCCCATTTCACCAAAAAAATCACCTTCATTGAGGTAGGCCACAATCATCTCGCGACCATCGTCGTCTTCAATCAGGACAGTGACAGAACCCTTGACGATGTAGGAGAGGGTATCCCCCTCATCACCGGCGTAGATGATGGTGCTTTTTGCTGGATATTTTCTGCGGTGGCAGTGAGCGAGGAACTCTTCCGCATTTGGCATGTGGGGTGTGATGGGTGCAGGAGCCAACTTGGTTTCCTCCTCATGATGAGGTTTTTCGAACAGAGCACCCATTATGGGCACAAACGCCTCGCTGTCCAAGTTAGAATTTATCATCACCCGTTGCTCCTCATTGCGAAACGCATGTGCGTCAAGTCAGGTAATTCTAGGGGTAAAGGCACATCAATTATGTTAGCCTTTTGGCACTTTTTGGATTGAGTATCGTCATGAAAGCAAAAGTCATCTGGGGTGGTGATGTAACATTCACCGCAGAAACGGAAACAGGTCATCAGATCGTAATGGATGGTCCGCCGGATCACGGCGGCACGAATCAGGGTGCCCGGCCCATGGAGATGGTCCTCTGTGGTATGGGGGGATGTTCATCGTTTGATGTGGTGCATATTCTCAAGAAGAGCCGTCAGGATGTGACGGGTTGTGTGGCAGAAATTGATGCGCAGCGTGCGGATGCCGTACCCGCTGTTTTCACCAGCATTCATATCCACTTCGTGGTCACCGGTCGGGGCCTGAAAGACAATCTGGTGAGTAATGCGGTAAAACTGTCCGCAGAGAAATACTGCTCCGCGTCTATCATGCTGACCAGGGGTGGCGTCGAAATCACCCACAGTTACGAAATCCATTCTGGCTGACAGCCGCCAAAGACTTCCCGCCTGTTGAATGAGCTCCCCGGTCCACCGGGCGGTGTCCCGTGCGCAAAAAAAAGGGCAGCGGTGCTGCCCAAGGGATTTTAAATAGGAGGGAGATAAAAGTATCAATGGATTGTTTGAGAAGCCAACCTTGTCTGACAAACAATGGGCTAACTATAGTTCGCGCCAGACCATGATTGAAATGTATTAAATTTATCTAGCTCATTCCCTGTGTTTATTTCTTCTGTGCATGCAAAAAAACAGGCAACTTGCGTTGCCTGAAAAAGATATAGAGGGAGTAAGAGAACTACACTTGAATGTCCTGATAATTCAATACTGGGAGTATTTCACTCATCCGGCACATTCACGGGACTTCGGGTTCAGCGACACCAGATAACCGGTGAGGGGGTGTCGCTTGGTGGAAACCACGCCTTGGCCCCGCTTGGTACAGTCTCAATATAGCCATTGGCTAACCATGACTCAAATGTATTAAGATAATATCATTCATAATCTATAGGAATGTTTTTGTGGATACCAAAATTCTGTCCCGGGTTGACTTGAACTTGTTGGTGGCTCTGCAGGTGTTGCTGGAAGAGCGCAGTGTGACGAGGGCCGCGGAACGACTGTTCATTACCCAGCCGGCCATGAGTAAAACCCTTCAGCGTCTCAGGGACCTATTCGATGACCCCTTGTTTATCCGCAGTGGGCGAGGGCTGATTCCAACACCCAGAACCAATGAGTTGGCTGTTCACCTGCCGACACTCTTGGCCAGCGTGTCGGATTTGGTGGCCAGTGGCAAATTTGATTCACTTACCTATGAGGGAGAAATTTGCATTATGACGGCAGAGTTTATCGCGGTGCAGGTGGTGCCCACCCTCACCCAGAGAATAATCAGGGAAGCGCCGAGAATGTCACTGACGTTGACCAGCGAGGCGGAGGAGGAAGGTCGTGCGCTGGAAGATGGTGATCTGGATTTTGCCATCGAAATTTCTCGCCCCTACGGAAGTGAATATCATGTGACTCCGCTGGGTAGTTTCACGCCAGCGGTGTGGATGCGTGCCGAGCATCCGCTTGCCAAGAAGGACAAGTTGACCCTGGTGGAAATGCTTGAATACCCTTTTATTCAGTATTACCTGCTGCTGACGGGCCCGATCTCGGCCAATGCAGAGAGCCGGTTTGACCGGGAGTTGGCAAAACATGGTCTGAAACGGCAGAAAACCCTGGTCACCACACAGTTGATGACAGCCATGGATGCCCTGTGGCATACCGATTGCCTGATGATGGCCACCATGCACGACCTGAAAATCGAGAGTGAGTCATACGGTATTGTGCGTAAACCCTACCCGGAAGAACTGGAGTTTGATAATACCGTTCCGGTGGTATTGGTGCAGCATGTCAGGACCATCAAGTCGCCGGCTCACCAATGGGTCAAAGATCAGATTATTGGCATTGTTCAGGACATCAAGGAGCAGGCTCGACAGGCAGCCCGTGCCCGCTGATCAGATATGGTAGCTGGTTTTGGTCATGGCGCCGGAGATCAGCGTCATCAAACCCTTCACTGGTGACGGAAATTCCAGGCCGCCAGCCTCCTTCGCCACCGCCGCATGTTCGCCCTCATCTTCCAGCATTTTCTGCACAATGGCGCGGCTTTTGGTGTCGTTTTCCGGCAGTATTTCCAGATGATTTTGGAGGTGTTGGCAGACCTGCTGTTCGGTGGCTGACACAAAGCCGAGGCTGAGTTTGTCACTGACTAGACCGGTAGTGGCCCCGATGCCAAAAGACAGGCCATACCAGAGTGGATTCAGCAGGCTGGTGTGTCCACCCAACTGCTTGAGTCGGTCCTGGCACCAGGCCAGATGATCAATTTCCTCATCGGCAGCCTGCTCCATCTCAGTGCGAACCGAAGTGAGTTTTGCTGTCAGTGCCTGTCCCTGGTAAAGCGCCTGGGCACAGACCTCTCCTGTGTGGTTGACTCGCATCAGACCTATCGCGTGCCGCTTTTCACGCTCATCCAGCGTATGCTCCTCGACGCGTTTTCCCGGTGACAGGCGGGCCGGTGCCGGAGGCTCGGCTGCCAGGGTGCGCAGGGCACGGTCTACCTGAAGAAGAAGTCCATCGAGCTTGGTAAGCTGCCTTGTGCGCACGGTTTTGCCCTAAACTGTTGGTGGTGACAGGATTGTAGCAAAATCATCCGTCAACACACGAGGGTAATAGATGATAGGTCATCCAAAGCAATTTCTCGGTTACGGTATTTACTGTATCGACGCGCAATACGTGAGGCCGGGCCAGGCCTGTTGTTATCTGCTGGTGGACGACGGTGAGGTGGCGATTATTGAAACCGGTACCAGTCACACCGTGAGTGCTATCAGTGAGGCACTGGATTCATTGGGTCTGACGGCAGAGGCCGTTCGCTACGTGATTCCCACCCATGTGCACCTCGACCACGCCGGTGGTGCCGGATTGCTAATGCAGCGTTACCCAGATGCCCAGCTGGTTGTTCATCCCCGGGGCGCTCGTCATCTGGTGGATCCCACAAAACTGATAGCGGGTGTTATCGCCGTCTACGGGGAGTCGGCCTATCGGACACTGTATGGCGAGCTTATGGCTGTACCTGAAGAGCGCATTATCAGTGCCGAGGACGGGTTACGACTGAATCTGGGTGGGCGCACATTGGAGTTTCGCCATACGCCGGGACATGCCGAGCACCATTGTTGCGTTTGGGATAAGGTCAGTGGCGGCTGGTTTACCGGAGACACTTTCGGCCTCGCCTATCTGACCCCGGCGCTGGGGGGTGACCGGTTTATCATGCCCACCACGACACCTGTGCAGTTTGCGCCTGAGCGATTGCTCAGCTCGCTGGACTTGCTGATGAGCTATCGGCCCCGGCGGGTTTATCTCACCCACTATAGCCAGCTGGATGAACCTGAAAATTACGTGATGTTGTTGCGCGAGCAAATAAACGCCTGGTGTGACATGGCGCTGTCCCTGGAGGCTGGGCCGCAGCGGGAGAGCACGATTTACAAACGTATAACAGAGCTCACACTGACACGGATAAAGGCTCGCTGGCCGGATGCCGACATGGCGCTGATTGAGCAGGATCTTGAAATGGATCTTGAACTGAACGCCCAGGGCCTTGAGGTCTGGTTGCAGCGTCAGCAGCAGTAGCCAGGGCCTGTTCACACTAAATTTGGTTGCCTCTGTTGTGTGACTAAAAAACGTCAATCCAGGCGTGAGCAATGAATTTAGTGATTCTCACTGAGTGACGAGGGCCCTAACTCGGCTTGCTTTCAAACCTTCTCCCGTGCGATCGCCCGATAGCCAATATCGTGGCGAAAATAGACATTGTCCCAACAAATCTGTTCTGCCAGCTGGTAAGCCCGCTGCTGGGCTTCAGAGACCGTATTGCCCAGACCGACGGCGCAGAGCACTCGCCCGCCGTTGGTGGCAACCCGTCCATCAACCTCTCTGGTCCCCGCGTGAAAAACCTTGCTGTCTTCTGTGCCGGAAGCGGGAAGACCTGAGATGACATCACCCTTGCGGTAGTCATTTGGGTAGCCTCCCGCCGCCAATACGACACCCAGCGCGGCCCGCGGGTCCCAATCGACAGTGCAGTGGTGAAGCGTCTTGTCCAGTGCCGCAGTACAGAGTGCGACCAGGTCAGATTTTAGCCGCATCATGATCGGCTGGGTTTCCGGATCGCCGAAGCGGCAGTTGTACTCGATCACCTTGGGGGTGCCGTCGGGCATGATCATCAGTCCGGCATACAGGAAACCGGTGTAACGGTTACCCTCTGCCGCCA
The DNA here is from genome assembly GCA_950063125.1 of uncultured Porticoccus sp. Taxonomy (GTDB): domain Bacteria; phylum Pseudomonadota; class Gammaproteobacteria; order Pseudomonadales; family Porticoccaceae; genus Porticoccus. Next base: position 6,760 of record CATLZI010000105.1, read on the forward strand.
TCCCCTGCACGGTGGGCTGAATCACCTCGGCCATGACGCGCTCGTGAACTTCGGGGGTCACCACCGGTGCCGGGGAGTAAGCTCCCATGCCGCCGGTATTCGGCCCCCGGTCGCCGTCATCCCGTGCCTTGTGATCCTGCGACGTCGCCATTGGCAGGATGTGCTCCCCGTCCACCATGACAATAAAGCTGGCTTCCTCGCCGGCCAGAAACTCTTCGATCACCACCCGATGGCCGGCGTCGCCGAAGGCGTTGCCGGCCAGCATATCGTGCACGGCGTTTTCGGCTTCCTCCAGGGTTGTGGCGACAATCACCCCTTTGCCCGCAGCCAGGCCATCGGCCTTGATGACAATGGGGGCCCCTTTCGCGCGCAGGTAGGCGAGCGCCGCTTCGATCTCAGTGAAATTCTGGTATTCCGCAGTGGGGATGTTGTGGCGCGCCAGGAAGTCCTTGGTAAACGCCTTGGAACCTTCCAGCTGCGCTGCCCCTTTCGAGGGGCCGAAGGCCCGCAGACCACGACCGGCGAAAAAATCCACAATGCCATCCTCCAGTGGCTGTTCCGGGCCGACGATGGTCAG
>CATLZI010000106.1 GCA_950063125.1 uncultured Porticoccus sp.
TCGCCTCTTTCGCTCGCGTCAACATGATCGAGACCATTAACGGTCCGGAAGGTCAGGGTGTCGCTTATGAGCAGGCTCCCGGGTGGATAAAAAACTGGGAGAGAACCGGGCTGATTGGCTGGGAAGATAAAAACGACGATGGGCGGATGTTCTATGCGGGTGATGAGCGCAATGAAATGGCGATTGACCGCGACATTATTGTTATGGCGAATCCCGAAATTGCCAACTTGCCGGCCTGGGTGATCGCACTGGTGGCTGCGGGTGGCGTCGCTGCGGCCCTGTCGACCTCTGCGGGTTTGCTGCTGGTCATTTCCACCTCCATCTCCCATGACCTGCTGAAACGAAACCTGATGCCCAATATCACGGACAAGCAGGAACTGCTCTATGCCCGGATTGCTGCTGCCTGCGGTATAGCCGTGGCCGCTTACTTGGGTATCAATCCACCGGGTTTTGTGGCGGAGGTGGTGGCGTTTGCCTTCGGTCTTGCCGCATCCAGTTTCTTCCCGGCCATTATTCTGGGTATTTTCTACAAGAAAATGAACAAGGAAGGGGCCATTGCCGGCATGCTGACAGGCATTACCTTTACGGCGGCTTATATTGTTTACTTCAAGTTCATTAATCCCGCAGCGAATACACCGGATAACTGGTGGTTGGGAGTGTCCCCGGAAGGCATCGGTACGTTGGGCATGGTCTTCAACTTTGTGGTGGCCTTTATCGTATTGAAGTTGACCAGAGAAGCGCCGGACCATATCAAGGAACTGGTGGAAAGTCTGCGTTATCCGAAGGGCGCCGGGCAGGCACAGGATCACTAGATATTATTTCCCCCCTTTGGGCCGCTCTATGAGCGGCCTTTTTTATCTTATCGTCCAATAAAAAACCCACCGGGTTGCCCCGGTGGGTGGTGGCAGAACTGGTCAGACCGTTATTTCTTGACGCGATCTAGCAGTGACTGAACTTCTCTGCCGGCGATCTCCTTGCTGCCCAGGCCAATCGCAATGGCTGCGCCGACGGCTACCGCACCAAGCATCAGGCCAAAGGCAATATTGATGATGTCTTGCGCAAGGCCGATCTGACGCAGCGCCATGGCAATGCTCAGAAACATGATGGCAAGGCTGGCAAGGTTGCCTGCTGCAGAGGGCATTCCCGCCTCAATAATCAACAACCGTACTTTTCTGGCAATGAAAATACCGATAGCCAGAATCAGTGCACCCAGCAGTACCTGAACGGCGAAACTGATCATGACGGTCACAATCTGGCTGAGGGGTTCAAAGCTCAGTAACTCAGTGGCGCCGAGAATCGCGAACAGGATAATGCCCAGTAGCACCAGACTGCCCGCATACTGACTCGGGGTGCGTTCCAGCCCCATTTTGAAGCCGAGCTTTTCAATTAATTGATTGAACCCGGCTGCTGTCAGTAGATCCGTCACCAGACTGGCAATCAGCTTGCCCACATAGTAAGAGATGGCGAGCACCAGCACGGCCGCGAGGATGCCAGGCACGGCAGCAAAAATCATATCAATCATGTTTTGCGCGGGCGTGGAAATAGCTGCGATCTTCAGAGCTTCCAGCGATTGCACAATCACCAGCAGCAAAATGAAGGTGTAAATCAGTGTGCCGACCAGTGTGGAACATTTCTGCTGAATACCGGACTTCTCACTCAGTCGGTCGATGCCAGAGGCGGCCAGCAGGCTACTGACAATCTGTCTTACCAGCTTGGCTACGAAATAACCAATGGCGAAGATAAGCAGTGCCGAGAGGATATTCGGCAGGTAGCTGAACAGCTTGTCGAACATGCTTTGCAGGGGCGCGACCAGACTTTCCATCTGCAGGGCGCTCAGCACCATTGGCAGGAAGAGTAGAAATACCAGCCAGTAGCCAGCGGTAGCCAGAGATTGACTCACGGTTACCTTGTCTTCCTCATCGTGCTCAAGCTTGTTGAGGCGCTCGTCCAGTTTGCCCAGTGTGGCGCCCTTCTCAATGGCTTTTTTCACGAGCGCTGCCAGTACCCAGGCGAGCAGTAGCAGACCGAGTGCTGCAGCAAATTTTGGTAGGTAGGTAAAAATCTCGGTCAGCAACACATTTAATGGCTGCGTCACTGATTGAAGATCGAGCTTTTCAAAGAAGGAGATAAAGCCAAAGATCATGATGATCCAGAAGGCCGTCGTGGAGATGACTTTTTCCACGGGGAAGTCATCATTTAGCCCGACCGTGCGGGTGAACCGGTTATCCAGATCGGTTTTCAGCAGCAGCCGATGTGACAAGCTTTTGACAATCCGTGCTGCGATATAAAAGACGAGCAGGTATAAAACGGCCACCAGGAAGAGCAAAACAGGGCCTTCGTACTGGTTCCAGAAGCTGGTAATTTCACTCATAGCGGGATCCTTCTGTTTTTCTATTGAAAGACAAGCATAGGTGTCTTGACCGTGAATGTCCAAAAACGGGCCTTCGGAGAGAACTGGCTTTTTTTGGCAGAGTGGCAGGTATTTTTGAATGGAACGAGGTCGGGACAATTGTAAAATCAACTCATCTGATTTTTTCTAATCGATGACTTTGCCGCGCAGGGCCTTCGTCTTACCGCGCTGAGTTTTGTTATCCACTCGCCGGGTTTTGGAGGCTTTTGTCGCACGGGTGGGTATGCGCGTTTTTTTGACTGCAGTGGCGGAGAGAATAACGTCTTTCAAGCGTTCCAGGGCATCCAGCCGGTTTTTTTCCTGGGTACGGAATTGCTGCGCCTTGATCACAATCACGCCTTCTTTATTAATCCGGCGGTCCCTCGTGACCAGCAGCTGTTGCTTGTAGTCATCGGGCAGGGACGATGCGTTGATGTCAAAGCGCAGGTGTATCGCCGAAGAGACCTTGTTGACGTTCTGTCCCCCGGCCCCCTGGGAGCGAATGGCTGTCAGTTCAATTTCTTCGTCGGGAATAGCAATTTTTTTCGTGATGTCCAGCAACGTCCAATACTCCAATGTTTGCCTCAGGTTGAATTATAGGGAGGCAATAGTCGTCAGCAAGTATGCAGGCGAGATGAGTTATCGGCGATTACAAGTCTCATGACAGCCAATGGATCAACGTTGTCCCGTCTAGCCGTCTCCTTGATAAATGTTTGGCAGCACGCCATAGTATTCCCATGTCTGTTACCAAAACACACTGGGTTCTCTGGATCATCACCGCCTTTCTTTTGTCGGTGCTGGTGAATACCGCCCACGCCAGTGTGAACAGTCGTCATGACCTATCGCAAAGGGCGGAATCATCCCATAGTACAGCGATGCCCTGCGAGTCGGAATCTGCCCATCCTGCCGGGGTGCAGCACGCAAATGGAAATAACCACAGCTGTATGTCCGATATATGCCATTGCGTGACCCAGGGTTGCCATTTGACGCCGATAGGCATTAATCCCCTGCTTGCCTGGATGTCCTTGCCTCATCATCCCGCTCAGACAACGCTTCGGCAGAACCTGCTGAATGCCGGGCCCCACCGACTTGATCGTCCTCCCCGAAGCTGATTGTCCGCCGTTATCAACACCTCGCCGAGGTGCTGCAGGATAATTCATCTGAGGATTGAACAAATGTCATTATTTTCAAGGCTGTTGACGGCTTTCTGGATGTCCATGATCGCCATAAATGCCGTCGCCAATATCACTGAGTACCACCTGGAGATTGACCGCCAGACCGTCAACATCACAGATAAGCCGTTACAGCGTATTACGGTTAACGGAAGTATCCCCGGGCCTGTGCTGGAATTCACTGAAGGTGATACAGCGGTGATTCATGTCACCAACAAAATGAAGGTGCCAAGCTCGGTCCACTGGCATGGATTGCTGTTGCCGCCGGCAATGGATGGTGTGCCGGGCTTCAGCGGTTATCCCGGTATTGCACCAGGGGAAACCTTTACCTATCGATTTGAGCTTCGGCAAAACGGTACTTACTGGTACCACGCCCACAGTGGCACCCAGGAACAGGACGGCCACTACGGTGCCCTGATTGTGCACCCCAAAGACCGCAGTCTGATTCAGGCTGATCGGGATTATGTGGTGCTACTGTCTGACTTCAGTGAAGAAGCCAGTACACAGATCATGGCGAATTTGAAAAAAGATCCACACTATTACAACTACTCCCAGCGCACCATCGGTGATTTTCTGGATGATGTGCGCAACCGCGGTCTGGCCGACGCCTGGCAATGGGCTACCGATTGGGGTGAGATGCGGATGTCGCCCACCGACATCGCGGATGTCAGTGGCTACACCTTTCTCATCAATGGCCAGACACCGGCGCAAAACTGGACCGGTTTATTCAACCCCGGCGAAACCGTCCGGCTGCGTTTTATCAATGCCTCGGCCATGTCCATGTATGACGTCCGCATCCCCGGCCTGACAATGGATGTGGTGCAGGCAGATGGCCAATATGTTGAGCCTGTCACCGTGGATGAATTCCGCTTTGCCGTGGCAGAAACCTATGACGTGCTTGTCAGACCGACCACCGACACGGCTTTTACCATTGCCGCAGAAGCCATTGATCGCACCGGTTTTGCCATGGGCACCCTGGCGCCCCGCAGCGGGATGCGAGGCCCCGAACCGGAAGTCCGGTCGCGTGCATTGCTGACCATGGGTGACATGGGTATGGGGCACAGTGAGGTTCAAGGCGCAGACGTTACCGGCAAGACCGCCATGACAGGCCATGCTGGCCACGGTATGGCGCAGCAGGACAATACCGTTTCGGCGAGCAGTGGCTGGGCCGATGCCGGTACGCCGCCAGGCCACAAGGCCCTGAGTTATGCCGATCTTCGGTCTTTGCAACAACAGACGGATACCCGGCCACCGGAACGTGAAATTGTGGTCAGTCTGGGCGGTTCCATGTCGCGCTTTATCTGGACCATCAATGGTCACAAGTTTGGTGACGAGGGTTTCAAACCCCTGCAACTGGACTACGGTGAGCGCGTCAAGTTGACGTTTAAAAACACCTCCATGATGGCCCATCCGATGCACCTGCACGGCATGTTTATCCAGCTGGATAACGGTCAACCCGCTGAGCGATTGCCCAATAAACATACCGTGAATGTGCCACCGGGAAAATCCTATTCCGTATTGCTGACAGCAGATGAGCCGGGCGAATGGGCCTTTCATTGTCACCTTCTGTTCCATATGGCCGCTGGCATGATGACCAAACTGGTGGTGGCGGAATACGATGCGGTGGCTGATGAGAAAGCTGCCGCAATATCCGATCCAGGCCCCGGGTCACCCCCATCCCTGAACCACGAAGTTCAACAGCGTGGAGGGGAGCATCATGGGCATTAGTCAACGGTATTGTTCTGCGTTGGGGTTTTTTCTGCTGATATCCGTTGGTGCGTGGGCCGAGAATCCTCACCATCCCAGTCCCGTATTCCACGCTTTTTGGCTCGAGGCACAGCACGGCGGTGGAAGTGAAGGCGGTATCACTGATATTGAGCTGGATGGCTGGATCGGTGGCGATACGCACAAACTGTGGTTGAAAACGGATATCAAACAGCACAAGGGTGCTCTGCAGGAGAGTGAGTTCTGGGCGATGTACAGCCGAAATGTGAGCGAATTCTGGGACTTTCAGACCGGTATTCGCCTTGATACCCAGCCCGATTCGACGGGGTACTTCACCCTGGGGGTCAATGGCCTGGCGCCTTACTTCCTGAAAACCCAGGCCCACCTGTTTGTCAGTGACTACGGCGATATCACGGCCCGGTTGAAGCAGAGCACCCATCTGCTGGTGACGCAACGGATGGGTATTGAGCCCTACTACCGGCTGGAAATGGCCGCTCAGCGGGTGGCACGCCAGTCACAGGGTCAGGGCCTGACCAATGGACGACTGGGTGTGCGTTTCAATTACGAAATTACCCGGGAATGGTCGCCCTATGTGGATTTCCGCTACGACTGGAAATTCGGCGGCACATCGTCTATCGCCAACAACAACGACGAGCGTCGGGATCATTTTACCCTGTCACTGGGTGTGGCCCTGATGTTCTAGCCTGTGGGTCATGCCCTGTCATCTGAGTTTGACGGCCCTCAGGCGCAGGGCATTGCCAATCACGCTGACCGATGACAGGGACATCGCCGCTGCAGCAATGATCGGTGATAACAGTAATCCGGTGAACGGGTAGAGGATGCCCGCGGCAATCGGCACGCCGGCGGCGTTATAGGCAAAGGCAAAAAACAGGTTCTGGCGGATGTTGCGCATGGTGGCGCGGGACAGCCTGCAGGCATCGGCAATACCCATCAGATCGCCTCTCAGCAGTGTTACCCCAGCACTTTCGATGGCGACATCGGTGCCGGTACCCATGGCGATTCCCACATCCGCACTGGCCAGTGCCGGCGCGTCGTTCACGCCATCGCCGACCATGACCACAATGCGCTTCTGGTCTTGCAGGCGTCGAACAGCGAGGCTTTTATCTTCGGGTAAAACCTCGGCCTCCACCTCATCGATGTTCAACTGGCGGGCAATGGCCTCCGCCGATGTGCGGTTGTCACCCGTCAGCATAACCACGCGAAGGCCATCATGCTGTAAGGCACGAATGGCAGCTGCAGTGGTTTCCTTGATGGGATCTGCTATCGCAAACAAGCCTGCATATTGACCATTGACGGCGATGAAAATGACGGTGGCACCGTCATGGCGAAGTGCCTCGGCACTGTCGGCACAGGCTGACAGATCGACAGCTTCGCTTTCCATCAACAGACGATTACCCAGGACAATCTGGGTGCCCTCAATTCTGCCGGTGACACCCTTGCCATTGAGGGCCTGAAAATCTTCTGGTTCGGACAGGGTCAATTCCAGTTCACCGGCTTTTGCCAGCATGGCCTCCGCCAGGGGGTGTTCGCTCGATCGCTCCAGGCTGGCGCCGAGTCGCAGTAAGGTATTTTGATCAAAGCCCGAAGCAGGATGGATGCCGGTTACCTGGGGTTTGCCTTCCGTCAGCGTGCCGGTTTTGTCGATCACTACGGTATCCACTTTTTCCAGTCGTTCCAGCGCTTCGGCATTCCGTATCAGGACGCCGGCCTGTGCCCCGCGCCCGACTCCCACCATGATTGACATCGGTGTGGCCAGCCCCAATGCGCAGGGGCAGGCAATAATCAGAACACTGACGGCTGCAATGAGGGCAAATGCCATTGGCGGGGTGGGTCCCCATATTGACCAGACAATGAATGCGATGAGGGCAACGAGCATCACGACCGGTACAAAAATTCCGGCGACCTTGTCCGCCAGACCCTGAATGGGCGCGCGCGTTCGCTGGGCGCTGGCTACCATCTGGACGATCTGCGACAGCATGGTGTCCCGGCCAACTTTATCGGCACGCATG
>CATLZI010000107.1 GCA_950063125.1 uncultured Porticoccus sp.
GCTGCCGTTGAGGAGTTGCTGGGGATCAACCGTCCCTGGGTTTCCGCTCTGTTTTACGCCATTTTCATCGGCATCCATCTGGCCGGTGTCGGTGAGGCGCTGAAAACCATGATGGTAATCAGCGGATTGGCGGTGGTGGCTATTCTGGCCACGGCGATTGCCTTGATCGGTGATTTTGAGACGGCCAACCTGTTCAATATCGCGCCGACCGATGCGGCCGGTGCCAGTGAAATACTTCCGTTCGGCTGGTATGGCGTTTGGGCCGCACTGCCGTTTGCCATGTGGCTGTTCCTTGCTGTGGAAGGGGTGCCTCTGGCAGCGGAAGAAGCGCGCGACCCTGCTAGTGACATGCCCAAGGGCATCATCGGCGCCATGATTGTATTGCTGTTCACCGCGGCGTTGGTCATGTTCCTGCTGGCGGGTGCCGCCGGCGCTGATGTGATCGGCAGCAGCAGTGTACCGCTGGTGGATGCGCTCACGTCGGTGGCGGGGGCGGCGGGCAATGCGGTTTACCGGGAGGCCATTTACAAGGTTCGGGACGATGTGACCACCGGGATTCAGCTTCATCAGGCCCTCAAAACAACCAACAAATTCCCTGTGATGCTGCTGCAAATGACCGCCATCGGTGAGGAGTCCGGTGCGCTGGATGACATGCTGGAGAAGTCTGCGGTGTTCTACGAAGAGGCGGTCGACAATGCCGTGGATAACCTGACCACCTTGCTGGAGCCCATGATTATGGCGGTTCTGGGGGTTCTGGTGGGCGGTCTGCTGATTGCCATGTACCTGCCGATCTTCAAACTTGGCTCGGTGGTCTAGGGCCTGTTAACACTAATTGGATTGCCACTGTTGTGGCTCAAAAAGCGCCAATCAAGGCGCGAGGAGCGTAGTTTGGTGATTCCAAATAAGAGACGAGCAACGAAGAGTGGCGTTTTTTTAACCGCAACCCTTTGGGCTGGGGACATTTTTGCCTCCAGCGTTGTTGAAATTCGCTCATTTAGAGTGACTAAACTTTGCTCATTCCGCCTAGCCGGAGGCAAAAATGACCGCCAGCAGAGATAACCCAATTAATATTAACAAGCCCTAAGTAATTTCCCATGAGTCTGATGACACTGCTTGAACAACAACTCGGCCCAATGGCATATCCACTCTCGCTGTGTGCGCTACTGTCATTGATCATCCTGGCAGAACGGCTGGTTGTGATTGGCTACACAACCGTGCGCGGCAAACTCAGGCATGACAGCCTGACCGTCATGACGGGACACGCTGGACAGCCAAAGCATATCCAGCAGGAAATTGCTGCCGTGTGGTTGCAACACCGACAACGGCGGCTGGCGAGCGGCATCCGGCTGCTGCAGATACTCGCCCTGCTGTCGCCACTATTGGGACTGCTGGGTACTGTGGTCGGACTGATCCAGGTCTTTGATACCCTAGGAGAACAACGGGGTCCCATTGAGCCCGCCATGCTTGCCAGTGGGCTGGGGATCGCCATGAAGACAACCGCCGCCGGGCTGATCATTGCGGTGCCAGCACTGGTGGGTGCACATGGCTTCAATATGTGGGTCGACCAGTTGATCAGCGGCACTGAACAGTTTATCAACCTGCAACTGCTGAAGCTCGATGGTGTCTCGATGGGAACCCTGCCGTGATTCGCTCGCCCCGTCAGGTCAAGCTGGAAGCCGGACTGGAACTGACCCCGTTGATCGACATCATCTTTATCGTCGTGGTGTTCCTGCTGCTTACCGCCAACCACCCACTGCTGTCCCTGCCGGTGGATATTCCGGACACCGATCAGGCTGTCAGCGAACTGGAGGCTGGGCCTCAACGGCTGCTGATCACGCTCTATCAGGATTCTCCCCAGTGGGGTATCGGCGAACAGCGCTATAACCATTGGCAGGAATTTCAGTCCCGGCTTTTGCCCCAGCTGGATGACCAAAACCGGCCTGTGACGGTCGCCCCCGACAGCCGTGCATCCGTGGAATCGCTGGTCAAACTGCTGGCGCTGTTAAATGACCGACAAATGACCGACACCCAAATCCTGATGGAAGCGAAACCATGAACAGATCCCCCCGCTCGTCCCTGATGTCAGCCCTGTTGGCCGGGGTATTATTTGGCGTCGTTGCCACGGCACAGGCCGACACACGGCTGGTCAGCACCGATGCGCTGGCCACCGAGCTGATCTTTGCACTGCGGGCAGACCAGCATCTGGTTGCCGTGGATGTCACTAGCCATCTACCACCGAATTACCGGCCACTGAAAATCGTCGGTTATCACCGCAACCTGTCTGCAGAAGGCCTGCTGAGCCTGTCACCCACGCTGGTGATTGGCAGTGAGCATATGGGTCCGGCACCCGCACTTGATGCACTCAGGCAGGCGGGCGTCACCCTGCTGCAATTGTCCTCTCCAGATCATCCGAAGCAGTTGCGTGACAATATTCAGCGGGTGGCCAAACCACTGGGTCTGACTGAGACAGTGGCACCCTTGCTGGCCAGACTGGATCAACAATTGCTCGCCCTGGAAAACCAGCCTATTACAGGCAGCAGTGCCGCTTTCCTGCTGGCCACCGATCCTGCCAAGCTTCGCCTGGCCGGCCACGGCACCACCGGCGAAGCATTCATTCGCCTCACCGGCGGCCACAATGTTGCAAATTTCACCAATTACCGCACTGTCTCGGCAGAATCCCTGCTGGCCATGGATCCCGACATCATCATTCTCGCCGGACAGGAAAAAGACAGCGCCCTGGACAGCTTTCTCAAAAGCAATCCGGTACTGGCGCACAGCCGGGCCGCCCGATCCGGGCACATTATCGCCGTTGATGGCAGCACGCTGGTCGCAGGGCTGAGCCTGGCGTCCATCGAAGAAGCCAGACAACTGACCCTCGCAGTAAAGGCGGACTGATGCGACTTCCCGTTCTGATCTGCGGTATCGCGCTGGTCGCCATGATTATCCTCGGCAGCTTGCTGTCGCTACTGCAGGGCGCGCTGGATTTACCACCAACAGAGTGTCTGCTGGCACTCTGCGATACCCTGTTCGGCACCCACTGGAGCACACTGGACGACTACCAGCGGGTAGTCGTCACTGAGCTGAGACTGCCAAGACTGGTGCTGTCTGTGTTTGTCGGCGCCATGCTGGCACAGTGTGGCGCAGTGATGCAGGGACTGTTTCGCAACCCGCTGGCAGACCCCGGCATTATCGGCGTCTCCTCAGGGGCGGCGGTCGGCGCTATTGTTGCTATCGCTATCTTTCCCGCCTCCATAGGCCCCCTGGCCGTGCCCGTGAGCGCTTTTGTCGCCGGTCTGCTCACCACAATGCTGGTCTACAGCCTGTCCCGGTCAAAACAGGGCACCTCCGTGCTGGTACTGCTGTTGGCCGGAGTGGCCATCTCCGCCTTTGCCGGCGCGACCATCGGGTTTATCAGCTACTTTTCAAACGACGAAAAACTTCGCCAATTGAGTCTGTGGCAGATGGGCAGTCTTGCCGGCGCCAGTCAAGTAAACCTGTGGCTGGGATTTTTCGCCGTTGTTGCCCTGGCTGTCGCGTTCCAAAGGAAGGCTTTCGCACTGAATGCCTTGGTCCTCGGAGAATGTGAGGCCCGCTATCTCGGTATCAACGTGGAAGCACTCAAACGGCAACTGATTATTCTGGTCGCCGTAGGGGTGGGCGTTTCCGTCGCCTACGCCGGCATTATCGGCTTTATCGGTCTGGTGGTGCCGCATCTGGTAAGGCTGGTGACCGGGCCTGACCACCGCAGCCTGATTCCGCTCTCTGCGCTCTGTGGCGCCCTGCTCCTGCTGGTGGCGGACCTCATGGCAAGACTGGTGGTACAGCCGGCCGAACTGCCGGTGGGTCTGGTCACCGCACTGCTGGGGGCGCCCTTTTTTCTGGCGCTGCTGATTCAGCAACGACGCCAATGGAGCTAGGGCCGGTTAACACTAATTGGATTATCTCTGCTGGCGGTCATTTTTTGCCTCCGGCTAGGCGGAATGAGCGAATTTCAACAACGCTGGAGGCAAAAATGTCCCCAGCCCAAAGGGTTGCGGCTATGCTTGAATTGACTAATCTCCGTTCTCAACACGGCAAAGTGCCACACCTTGCCGTTGAGCAGCTGCGTATCGGGACGGGCATGATGGTGGGGGTCGCCGGTCCAAACGGGTCGGGAAAATCCACCTTGCTCAGGGCCATCGGTGGAGAGCTGTCAGTCACTGGTGACATCCTTTTTTATCAACGATCCTTGCGCCACTGGGATCCACGGGACAGGGCGCGGCACCTGGCCGCACTCCCCCAGTTCAGCCAGATCGGCTTTTCATTTACCGCCGACGAAATTGTTGCCATGGGAATGATCCCCCTGTCCCTGTCCCGTCAGGAAGGCAAGCGGCAGGTGGCCGCTCTGATGAAAGACACGGATTGCCACCACCTGATGGGCAGGGTATTTCCATCACTGTCCGGAGGAGAGAAGCAAAGAGTCCATCTGGCCAGGGTGCTACTGCAATTGAGCCAGGCCACACAGCCACCTCTACTGGTACTGGATGAACCCACGTCAGCACAGGATCTCAAACAACAGCACAGGATACTGGCACTGACCCGTTCCCTGTGCCGCCAACGCGGTTACGCGGTCATCGCCGTACTGCACGATCTCAACCATGTGCTGCGCTACTGCGACCATTGTGTCTTGATGAAGGAAGGCAGGATATCCGCACAGGGAAAACCCGGCGATGTTCTCACCCAGGATACCATCGAGGCACACTGGGAGTACCGGCCACAGCTGGCTGGTCATATGGAATCCATCCCGGTTTTTGTATAACCGTACGCGGCTACTTGAGCCTTGGCAGCAGTATCTCGCCGACCAGCGGCGAAACCCCCGGCTGTGGCTCCCAGGTGGGCCTGGCGCTAAACCAGTAGTCCGTTTTCAATGCCAGCAACCGGTAGAGGCCGGTGGGCAGATCACGTTTGATTTCCTCGTCATCACTGTGCACCTGGGCATAACTGAGCACGCCGTGGATGTAGTGATAGAGCAATCTGGCGGTTTGCTCGGCATCAACACCGTCATCGAGATAACCTGCTGACTGCAGAGCATTTACCAGTGACAGGTTGTATTTTACTGCGGTTTGCGACAGCAGCTGGAGCGCTTCGATCACTTTGTCGTCACTGGAGCCAATCTGTGCCCCGGCATTGTAAAAAGGGCAGCCCCGGATACCCGCACGATCGTTGCCCATCTTCGCCACTAACAGGAAATGCACCAGATTTTCAAGTTGCTCGAGCGGGGTATTGACCGGTGAAAAAACCGCATCCAGATCACTTTTTATCACCTGCCAGTAATAGGCGGTGGCCTCACAAAACAGTGCCGCTTTCGAATCAAAGTGGTGGTAAAAGGCACCCTTGGTGACACCCGCCTGTTTGCAGATTTCATTCACACCGACACTGTTGTAATTACTCTGCCAGATCAGCTCAAGCGCTGTTTCCAGCAGGCGCTCGCGGGTTTCGGTTAACGACATATCAGGTATCTTTCAGGTTGGCGTCAGGCCTCACAGTATAGATACCTAACGGTTTGCCCGGCAACCCACGTCAGGTGGCAAAATTCCTGACACCACTGCCATCTGAAAACCGGCAATGGGCCAAGTGCCCTTAGCTATTGAAATCTAGCTATAAATTACTCAAATACAAAACGATGCCCCAGCCAGCCTATTTTGATTTCAGCAATTGACGGACATACCGACCGGTATGTAAGCTGCCCGGTTAGATAACAAATAGCCACCTGCAGCAGCAGAAAGCCGTTTAACACCTTACATCTGGAGTTCAATCATGCCTGACACATCCGGCAAGAGGCACCCTCGCTTTGCTGCGGGCATAACCGTCGCTGTATTGTTGGCCCTGCTGGCGGTCCTCTATTACATCGCATTCCCCCACCAGGGCTATTCCAGTAACGAGAAGGCATCAGCGGTACCACCCGCAAGACAGGTTCTCGTTACAGCGGTGGCGCTGGAATCCGTTCGCCTCTGGACACGCTTTGCCGGCCGCCTGACCGCGGTGCATACCGCCGAGATAAAACCCCGGGTAAGCGGTGAGATTCAGCAGGTGCTGTTTCAGGATGGCCAGCAAGTCGAGCAGGGAGAGCTGCTGTTTGTGATCGATCCCCGGCCCTACCAGGCCGCCGTGCAACAGGCAAAAGCACAACTTGCGTCTGCAGAGTCCCGCACCACCCTGGCGCGAGACGAACTGGCACGGGCCAGCAAGCTGGTCGAGCGGAAACTGGTATCAGACAGCATTTATGATGCGGCGAAAAATGAATACCAAGTGGCCAGCGCGATGATACGGGAGGCGGAAAGCGCTTTGGTCAGAACGGAGCTGGATCTCCAGTATGCGCACATCAAGGCCCCCTTTTCAGGCCGTATAAGCCGCGCAGAACTCACCGTGGGCAACCTGGTGGAAGCCGGTGCGAGTGCGCCCGTACTGGCATCACTGGTCTCCAACCAGCAGCTGTACGCCGAATTCAATGTGGACGAGCAAACTTACCTGCAATCGATCCGGACCGCCGACAATACCGAGGCGATGCCGGTAGAACTGACACTGGCGAACGACGACCGGGTTTACCAGGGCACAATCCATGCCTTCGACAATCAACTGGATATTTCCAGCGGCACCATCCGGGCACGGGCCATCTTTGACAATACCGACGGCGCCCTGACACCCGGCATGTACGCCAATGTGCAACTCGGTGCAGCCACTGAAGTCGAGATATTGCTGATCCCCGTCGGTGCTGTGGGCACCAATCAGGACAAGAAGTTTGTCTATGTGGTCGGCGAAGATAATATCGCCGCCTACCGGGAAGTCACCCTGGGCTCCTATCACAAGGGGCAGCGGGTTGTGCTGAGCGGGTTGCAACCTGGCGACCGGGTGGTGATCAACGGGCTGGCCCACATTCGACCGGGCATGCTGGTCGATCCCGCACCTGCGCAGCCCCAGACTACCGACACAACGGCTGAATAAGTCTCAATATTTCCCTGAAGGACCGCCATGAACATTTCCAGATTTTTTATAGATCGCCCGATCTTCGCCGGCGTGCTCTCCCTGATGGTGATGATCGCCGGTCTGCTGGCGATGTTTCAGTTGCCGATTTCTGAATACCCCGAGGTTACGCCGCCCTCAGTGGTGGTGAATGCTTCTTTTCCCGGCGCCAACCCCAAGGTCATTGCCGAGTCAGTGGCGACACCGCTTGAGGAGCAACTCAGTGGTGTGGAAAACATGATTTACATGTCGTCCCA
>CATLZI010000108.1 GCA_950063125.1 uncultured Porticoccus sp.
CCCCTGAAACCGAATGCATCGGCCAGTTGCCGGGTGTTCTTTCGGCTATTGGCCGGAGCGGGGTGGGCAACGGTGCCTCCGGCGTTGAACGTAGGGCAGAAACTGGCACGATAAAATGGCATGTGAACCTTCTTGGCAGGGATTTGCAGTGTCAACGTGAGGGACATGTCATGCACCAAGAATGTTGTGCATTCAGGTGAGGGCGACTTACCTTCTGGCGACTCGATAACTGCGTCCGCAGGCTGTTTCGCGTATGATTACCCACCTTTTTGTACTTTCAGTCCCGATATTTCAGCTGTGGATTTGCGATGACCTCTATTCCTGCTTCAATTTTTCGTGCCTACGATATTCGTGGGATCTATGGTGACACCTTGACGGATGAATGGGCTTACCTGATCGGTCGTAGTATAGGTAGTGAGGTGCTTTCACAGGGGCAGAATAGCATTGCCGTAGCCCGTGACGGGCGGCTTTCCGGCCCGGCCTTGAAGCAGGCCTTGAGCGACGGTATTCGGGCTGCGGGGTGTAATGTGGTGAGTGTGGGTATGGTGCCTACGCCGGCGCTGTATTTTGCGGCCTGTCACCTTGAGGGCCTGAACTCCGGGGTGATGCTTACCGGCAGCCATAATCCCGGTGACTACAATGGTTTCAAGATCGTAATTAACGGTACGACATTGTCCGGTGACCGGATACAGGCCCTGCGGCAGCGTATTGTAAAGGACGATATGGCTTCAGGAGAGGGGGGGCATGATGAGATTGATATTATTGATGCTTACCAGCAGGCTTTCCTGAAGGTACATTCCCTTGCTCGCCCTCTGAAAGTGGTCGTTGACTGTGGCAATGGGGTTGCAGGGGTACAGGCGCCGCAGGCGTTGACGGCGTTGGGTTGTGAGGTGATTTCCCTGTTTGCCGAGGTGGATGGTACCTTCCCAAATCACCACCCTGACCCAGGTGATCTGCAAAACCTGCAGGACCTCATCGCCCGGGTTAAGGAGGAGAAGGCTGACTTGGGGCTGGCTTTTGATGGCGATGGCGATCGGCTAGGGGTGGTCACTCCCGCTGGGGAGGTGGTGTTCCCGGATATCCTTCTGATGGCGTTGGCGGAAGATATGGCAAGCCGCCACCCCGGTGCTGGCGTGATCTTTGATGTGAAGTGTACCGGCGTCCTGTTTGATATTATCCGGAAGGCTGGTGGAAAGCCGGAAATGTGGCAGACCGGCCATTCATTGATCAAATCTCGAATGAAGGAAACCGGTGCATTGTTGGCGGGTGAGATGAGCGGCCATATTTTCTTTTCTGAAGACTGGTATGGTTTTGATGATGCGCTGGTAGCTGCTGCCCGGATTCTGGGGATATTGAGCCGGTTTGATGGCAATGCGGATGCGTTGTTCGCTCGTTATCCGGTGCTGTGCACGACTCCGGAAATCAATATCGATGTGACAGAAGATAACAAGTTCCACATCGTGGACTTTTTGCAGAACGAAGCGGATTTTGGCGAGGGGCAACGTTGTGTGATTGATGGGATTCGCATGGACTATGCTGATGGCTGGGGTCTGTGTCGTGCCTCAAACACTTCGCCCAAGCTGGTTTTGCGGTTTGAAGCGGAGAACGAAGTCGCGCTGACTCGAATTCGCACCTTATTTGAGAAAAACGTAAAAATCGCCATGGATGCTTTTTGAGCTAGAAAGCATTTTCCGATAGACCAGCCTCCAAGACGTAAGAGCGAAAGAATACAGGAAGGAAGGCATGAATAAGGATAGCGCAACCGTTCTGGTAACTGGTGGTGCCGGTTATATCGGCTCGCACACTGTGTTGTTGTTACTTGAAGCGGGGTATCAGGTTGTCGTGTTAGATAACCTGTCCAATGGTAGTGCAGAAAGCCTTGAACGGGTAAAGGAGCTTACTGGCAAGGAACTGGTTTTTATTGAGGGCGATATCCGAGACAGGGGGGGGCTGGACGCCCTTTTTTCCCAGTACCCCGTGGCGGGCGTTATTCACTTCGCTGGGCTCAAGGCGGTAGGCGAGTCAGTAGCTAAACCGCTGACTTATTATGATTGTAATGTGGTGGGCACAGTTCGTTTGCTGGAGGCGATGGTTGATGCCGGTGTGAATACGCTTGTTTTTAGTTCGTCTGCTACGGTCTATGGTGACCCAGCAACGGTGCCTATTCGAGAGGATTTCCCGCTCAGTGCCACCAACCCTTATGGTGCAACCAAGCTTCATATCGAAGATATGCTTCGTGATTTACAGCGCTCCGATGCACGCTGGCGTTTGGCTCTGCTGAGGTACTTCAATCCGGTTGGCGCCCATGAAAGCGGGCGGATAGGAGAGGCCCCCTCTGGCACGCCTAATAATTTGATGCCTTATATTGCCCAGGTTGCCGTTGGTAAGCGCAAGAAGTTAAGCGTTTATGGGGCGGACTATGCGACGCCGGATGGCACCGGAGTGCGAGACTATATCCATGTGATGGATCTGGCCGAGGGGCACTTGGCTGCATTAAAGAAACTGGAGTCTTCTCCAGAAATGATCACGGTGAATCTTGGTACCGGTAAGGGGTACTCGGTTCTGGAAATGATAAAGGCCTTTGAAAAAGCCTCTGGTAAGCCTGTTCCTTATGAGATTGACGCCCGGCGAGCAGGTGATGTTGCCGTTTGTTATTCGGATACAGGCCATGCTGACGCTATATTGGGCTGGAAAGCGGTTAGAGGCCTTGAGGAAATGTGCACGGATCACTGGCGCTGGCAGCAAAAAAACCCTGATGGTTATGATTCTACCAGGTAGGTCAGGCTGGCAGGTATCGTTCTGCTGAACCTGCTCAATCACTAGTAAATGAAAGAAAGACATATAAAAGGATTGAAGAATGGCAGCTTCTAACATTATGCCCGTGCTTTTGGCTGGGGGTAATGGTTCACGACTTTGGCCGTTATCCCGTACGTTGTTTCCCAAGCAGTTTATTCGCTTGACGGGTGACAGCACGATGCTGCAGCAGACCTTGGGTAGAACGGTTGGGCTGTCCAGTTTGCCTCCTGCCGTCGTTTGTAATGAAGAGCACCGTTTCATCGTGGCGGAACAGGCCCGGCAGGCTGATATCGACCTGGAGATGGTGATGTTGGAACCATTCGGTCGTAATACTGCGCCAGCTGTTGCCATGGTTGCCATGCAGCAAAAAGAAAAGGGCTGTGACCCGGTGTTGCTGGTGTTGCCTTCAGATCACCTGATTGGGGATAGCGAGCGATTTACTGAGTTGGTCAAGATCGGTGAGGGTGTGGCAGAGCAAGGAAAGCTGGTTACCTTTGGTGTGGTGCCTACAGGGCCGGAGACCGGTTTCGGATATATCGAAGCAGGCCAGAACCTGAACGAAAACGCGTCGGCATTCAATGTGGCACGTTTCGTCGAGAAGCCGGATACAGAGAGGGCCCAGCAGTTTGTCGACTCCGGTAATTTTTACTGGAATAGTGGGATGTTCATGTTTCGGGCTTCGACCTATCTGAACGAACTGAAAAAAGCCCGACCCGATATATATGAAGCATGTGAGCAGGCAGTCAGCAATCTGACCCAGGATAATGATTTTGTAAGGGTGCCTGCCGATATTTTCGAGCGCTGTCCGGATGAATCCATAGATTATGCAGTGATGGAAAAGACAACGCATGCAGCTGTGGTGCCGTTTGATGCTGGTTGGAACGATCTAGGCTCCTGGTCTGCTATGTGGGATGTGGAAGAAAAAGATGATAATGGCAATGTTGCTATCGGCGATGTTGTGGTGCGCGACTGTAATAATTCATATGTAAGAGCTGACAGCCGGCTTGTTGCGACAATAGGTATGGATGATGTGGTTGTCGTGGAAACCAAGGATGCGGTGTTGGTTGTGAACAAAAATCTTGTTCAGAGTGTAAAACAAGTTGTTGCTGATATTAAAAACAAGCAACGCACTGAGCACCATGCACATGTGAAAGTTTATCGTCCCTGGGGGGACTATGAATGCATTGATGAGGGGCACCGTTTCCAGGTTAAGCGCATTACGGTCAAGCCGGGGGAGAAACTCTCGCTGCAGATGCATTATCACCGTGCGGAGCACTGGATCGTGGTGAAAGGAACAGCCCTTGTAGAATGCAATGGCAAAGAGCAACTTCTGACTGAAAATCAGTCAACCTTCATCCCAATTGGTGCAACGCATCGACTTACGAATCCTGGACGGTTGCCGCTGGAGCTTGTCGAAGTACAGTCAGGCGGATATGTCGGCGAAGATGATATTGTGCGTTTTGAAGATACCTATGGACGCTCTTGATAGCTCGCTGTCGCTGAATAGAAGTGGCGTTGATCTTGATCCAGACTTGTTGATTAACTAATTAGACCAACTGGCTGCCGGATAAGGGCGGCGTAGGAGTTTTGATTGAAAACTGCAATTATCACCGGGATTACAGGGCAAGATGGGGCCTATCTGGCTCAGCTTCTGCTTGATAAAGGCTACGTTGTTTATGGTGCATATCGGCGCACCGCTTCTTTGAATTTCTGGCGCATTGAGGAGCTGGGGATCGCAGACCACCCTAATTTGAACCTGGTGGAGTATGACCTGACCGATCTTTCAGCCAGTATCCGGTTATTGCAGCGAACTGAAGCTACAGAAGTCTATAATCTTGCAGCACAGAGTTTTGTTGGTGTGTCCTTTGATCAGCCGTTGACTACAGCTGAAATTACCGGAATTGGTCCCGTTAATCTTCTGGAAGCGATTCGGATCGTGAATCCGGCGATTCGGTTCTATCAGGCCTCAACGTCTGAAATGTTCGGGAAGGTGCAGGCCGTTCCTCAAAAAGAGGATACCCCCTTCTACCCGAGAAGCCCGTATGGGGTGGCTAAGCTTTATGCCCACTGGATGACAATCAATTACCGTGAATCATACGGAATTTTTGGCACCAGCGGAATCCTCTTTAATCATGAGTCACCGCTGCGGGGACAGGAATTCGTTACACGTAAGATTACCGACTCAATTGCGAAGATTAAGCTGGGCAAACAGGATGTGGTCGAGCTGGGCAATATGGATGCCAAAAGAGACTGGGGTTTTGCAAAGGACTACGTCGAAGGTATGTGGCGAATGCTCCAGGCTGATGAGCCAGACAGTTTTGTATTGGCAACGAATCGTACGGAAACGGTCCGTGATTTTGTCTCTCTGGCATGTAAGGCTGCTGATATCGCTATCGAATGGAAGGGTAGTGGTGAAGATGAGCATGCTATCGATCTCAATAGCGGTAAAGTCATTGTTCGGGTTAACCCTAAATTTTACCGTCCTGCGGAAGTCGAGCTGCTAATCGGTGATCCTTCCAAGGCTAAAGAAAAGTTGGGTTGGGAGCCGAAGACATCTCTGGAAGAGCTGTGCCAGATGATGGTAGATGCGGATTTGCGTCGAAACGAAACAGGGTTTTCATTCTGATGAAGAAGTGCGCGCTTGTGACTGGCGCATCGGGTTTTACAGGCAGGTATATGGTCGAGGAGCTCTCCGCTGCTGGCTATGATGTGGTGGGCCTGGCTTCTGATGCGCTCGATGATTCTGCCAACTACATCTCGGCAGACCTGACTGACCATGCTCAATTAATTGAAGTGGTTACTTCATTACAGCCTGATGTGGTGGTACACCTGGCAGCGCTCGCTTTTGTCGGGCATGGCGATGCCAGTGCTTTTTATAATGTAAATCTGATTGGTACACGAAACCTGCTTGAGGCGCTCTGTGCTTGCGACAAGAAGCCTGAGGCAGTGCTGTTAGCAAGCAGTGCTAATGTCTATGGCAATCAGAGTTCTGGCTTTCTCTCAGAAACAGCATTGCCCAATCCGGCAAACGATTATGCGGTCAGTAAGATTGCCATGGAATACATGGCCCGTTTATGGATGGATAAATTACCTATTGTGATTGCCCGGCCTTTTAATTACACGGGCGTCGGCCAGGATGAAAAATTCCTGCTGCCTAAAATCGTATCTCATTTCCGGCGGAAGGCGCCCGTAATTGAACTGGGTAATCTGGATGTCTCGAGGGATTTTAGTGACGTTCGTTCTGTGGTCAATGCTTACTTGAAGTTGGTTAAAAGTTGCCCACAGGGTGAAACGTTTAATGTCGCATCGGGCTCTATTTATTCGCTTATGGATATTATCCAGCTATGCACTGAATTAACGGGGCATGCCATTGAGGTAACAGTAAATCCTGATTTTGTCAGAACTAATGAAATCAAGGAGCTGGGCGGTGATGCTTCAAAGCTGACCGGAAGGATTGGCGACTGGAAAAAGGCTGAATTACGTGAAACGTTGTCCTGGATGCTGCTTGGCTGAGCAAAAGGGCCTCTGAATAACTCTCCTTGCATGCTCAGTATTTCGGGCTGGCTCGCAATCTAGATGCGATTTTAAAGGTGTATGTCCATCCATCGGCTCTTCATCTTCAGCGCGAAACAACGAGTGTGGGGCAGGCTGGAAAACTCTTCAGGCCTCGCTGAGTATGCAAGGAGTTATTCAGAGACTCCCTTGCGTTTTCAGTGTAGTTGAAGCTGTGGATTGGCGGGGAAATTTTAGTGCGGTATCGGGGTGTTTTTTGAAGAAAACTATTGTGATTGATGCTGTCTATGCTGAGCCCGGTGGTACGGGTTTGGCTAGGTATGCGCGTGAAGTAACAGCTCGTCTCATTGCAGGCTTAAGTTCCCGGTTTCGGGTCGTTGTTGTGGGTACTGCTGCTTATACGGGCTCTCGAGGTGATGTTTTTATCCAGGCGCCTGATAATGTGTCTCCCAATAATGGTGGCAAAGCTCATGTCTATCGGCTGCTCTGGCGCTGGTTCATTCTTCCGCGAAGATTGTCTGGGCATACTATAAGTGGCTATTATGCGCCTATACCTGAGGCGGCTGGATTAAAAACCAAGCAGGTTCTTACTGTCCACGATTTAATTCCTCTTCAATTTCCCAAATTGCACATTAAATTGGCCTGGCTTTTCTGGGTTCAGCTTTTTCTGGTTTCGAAAAAGGCATCAATCGTCATTGGTGGTTCGGAATGTGCGCGGCTTGATTGGGTGAATTGGGGGAGTTGCCGCTTTAAAGGGCGGTCGCGATTGGTTCATGATGGTATTGATGTGCCAGAAAAGCTCGACTACAAAGAAGAAAAACTAAAGGCTGATGAGCCACCTTTCATCATGTACGTGGGAGATACGCGAGTCTATAAGCGCGTTGATGTTTTGATTCAGGCTCTCGCTAAGACTAATCAGCTTATTAACCTTAAGGTGGTC
>CATLZI010000109.1 GCA_950063125.1 uncultured Porticoccus sp.
CGCAAACCATACGCGGTACAAGCATTCTCTTGGGTATTGATGACGGTAATGAGAACACGGATACGGAAAGAACGGCCACGACCCAACAAAAAAATTGCCTCAAGGAGGCTGGTCTTCCCGCTACCGTTGGGGCCGTGGAAAAGATTCACCTGCGGAGAAAGAGACAGCTGAATGTGCTTCAGATTTCTCAATCCGTGCACATGCAACTGTTTAAGATACATTGACTGCGTCTATTGTTATATCCAAAACCGATACACTCTATAGACGCATCGGCATTACCACGTAAACAGCACCCTCTGTCGCAGGGTCTTCAATCAGCGCACTGCTGTTTGCATCGGACAGGGTAAAGCGGACCTCTTCCCCACGTAAGACATTAAGCACATCAATGACATAGCTAACATTAAAACCTATTTCCAATTCGCCAGCATCGTAGTTAACAGCTACGTCTTCCTGGGCCTCCTCCTGCTCCGGGTTATTCGCGGTCAACGTCAACAGGCCATCACTGAGGAGCAAACGCACACCGCGATATTTTTCATTGGAAAGGATCGCGGTGCGACTAAATGCCTGCCGCAACTCCTCCCTCCGACCGATGAGTTGTTTATTGCCGCCTTTGGGCAAGACACGCTGATAGTCAGGATAGGCGCCATCAACCAATTTTGAAGTAAAACGAAATTCTGGTGTTGAAACCCGTATGTGATTATTGCCAAGTACGACTTCAACCCCGGCATCCTCAACAAGCAGCCGGGACAGCTCCAAAACACCCTTGCGTGGAATGATGACCTGTAACGCGTTACTATCAGGACTCTCCAGGGGGGCGTCACGCATGGCCAGCCGATGACCATCCGTTGCAACAACCCGCACTCGGCCTTCACCGACCTCAAGTAGCATGCCATTCAGGTAGTAGCGTACATCCTGCTGGGCCATCGCAAACGCTGTGCTATCCAGCAATTGTTTGAAGGTTTGCTGACTCAGGGAAAACTCCCTGTTACCAGGACCATCTTCTACACTCGGAAATTCATTTGCCGGAAGTGTTGACAGGGTAAAACGGCTTCTGCCACTCGTAACCGTTGCACGACCCGCATCCACCGAGATAGTCAACTCTGCACCCTCGGGCAGAGAACGACAAATATCCATCAACTTTCGACCAGGCACCGTGATTTCACCATCTATAACCGGACTGTCACCCAGATCCAGATAGCCAAGAATTTCTACTTCAAGATCCGTTCCAGTTAACGACAAACGGCCTCCACTCAAGCCAATCAGCACATTTGATAGGATGGGTAAGGTCTGACGTCTTTCAACAACGCCAACCACCAACTGCAGGGGCTTAAGAAAATCTTCTCGCGATACGGTGAACTTCATTAGCTATCTTCCAACAAGTAAATAAGGTCGGTTATCTGAGGGCTACTATTATGATCTATCCTGGATTCCGGGAACAGGTTTTGTCACCTGACAGTCAGGTGGTCAATGCCCGAAGTAGTTGCTTGAAGTCTTCACCTATATCACGACTCGTTTCCTGCAACTCTTTGACCTTCCGGCAAGCATGGAGGACCGTTGTATGATCCCTACCACCGAAGGCCTCCCCTATTTCCGGCAAGCTGTGATTTGTCAGCTCCTTGGCCAACGCCATTGCCACCTGCCGTGGTCTGGCGATTGACCGGCTTCTGCGTTTTGAAAGAAGCTCAGACAGTTTAACCTTGTAATATTCAGACACCACCCGCTGGATATTATCGATGGTCACCAGTTTGTCCTGCAGGGCCAGGAGATCCCGAAGGGATTCACGAATCAGGTCGATATCTATGGTCCTACCGGTAAAGTGAGCACTTGCTATAACTCTTTTTAGAGCACCTTCAAGCTCTCGTACATTTGACCGGATGCGCTGGGCAATAAAAAAAGCAGCGTCGGTCGGCAATTCAACCTTTGCCTGGTGAGCCTTTTTAATAAGAATCGCTACGCGGGTTTCCAGCTCCGGTGGCTCTACCGCAACAGTCAGCCCCCACCCAAAACGGGATTTGAGGCGCTCTTCAAGACCATTGATTTCTTTTGGGTAACGGTCACAGGTCAGTATCATTTGCTGACCGCCCTCAAGGAGCGCATTGAAGGTATGAAAAAACTCTTCCTGAGATCGCTCCTTGCCTGCAAAAAACTGGATGTCATCAATTAACAAAGCATCTACGGAACGGTAGAAGCGCTTGAAATCGTTGATGGCATTTAACTGCAATGCCTTGACCATATCCGCAACAAAACGCTCAGAATGGAGATAAATAATCTTTGCATTGGGTTTCTGCAGACGCAGCGCATTGCCCACCGCATGCATCAAGTGGGTTTTCCCCAGCCCAACACCACCATAGATGAAAAGTGGGTTGTAAGAGCCGCCGGGGTTTTCAGCAATCTGCTTCGAGGCAGCCAGTGCCAGCTGGTTGGATTTCCCCTCGACAAAGGAAGAAAAGGTAAAAACCTCATTTATATTGCTTTGATGATTCAGTCCACCCTCAATACCACTGTTTCTGGAAGCGGCATGTGTCTGTGGGCGAGCCGGGATAGCAGCAGCCACTGGGACTGAGACAACGGCATCAACCTCCAGATCAGGAGATGGCCTCGATACCGCCGCCCCCTGTTCCCTTTCATGAACACCTGATTCTACGGTGACGGCACATCGCTCCCCGCAAACCTGCTGATAAATATCGACGATTCGATCGAGAAACTTGTCCGACACCCAGTCTTTCACAAAACGATTGGGTGCCAACAGACAGACGCTGTTTGAGGTGGTCGATCCCTCAGGCTGAGAGGTATCGAGTTTAAGTGGCCTTATCCAGGTATTAAATTGTTGTGCTGGCAACTCTTCCTGAAGATAACCAAGACACTTTTCCCATAAAATTTGAGCCAAACCAAACCCCTTCTTTGCTTTGTAGGCGGCACGAAAATGCGGATACTTCGCGTTGTTCTTATGGCCTCAGTCTAGCGATAAAAGGCTCAGTTATCCACACCTATCTGGCATTACCTTAACAGGGATATAACTGAGTATATTTATATTTATCAGTAGGTTATATAATGCAAGAGGTTTTATGTTATACACAGAAAAAAAGTTTGTAATGGTTGTTTTTTAATCAAACACTGTGGATAACCTGTTATCAAAATGTGTGTTTACTGGGGATTTGCTGTCAAAGAGATAATATGAGCGGGCGCCGTTACTGGCCTGCAGTGATTAATGACTGTCCGCCGAAAACAAGTCATTTTCCGATGCAAAAACTGGAAAAAATTTCACCCAGCAGATCATCCGAAGTAAACTCTCCTGTGATTTCGGCCAGGCACTGCTGGGCCAAACGCAAGTCTTCGGCAAGCAGCTCGCCCGCACCAGCCTCATTGAGTTGTTTTTCACCGCTACACAGATATTGTTGGGTACGCTGCAGAGCATCGAGATGGCGCCGTCTGGCGGTAAACCCCCCCGCCCCACTGCCCGAATAACCCATGCACTGCTTGAGATGATCAACCAGATAATCCAGACCACGGCTATGTTTGGCTGAGAGCATCACTACCGGATACCCCTGATTATCTGTAATACCCACCGGGATCCCCGACGCATCCGCTTTGTTCAGGATGAAACTGATATTGTCGGCCTGTGGAAACCTGCTGAAATACTCCGGCCAGTTCTTTTGTGGATCCAGCGAGTAGGGTTGACTGCTGTCCACCACAAACAGAACACGATCCGCTTCTTCTATTGCCTGCCAGGCCCGACGAATACCTTCCCGCTCAATAGGATCAGCAGACTCGCGCAAGCCCGCCGTGTCGATGACATGCAGCGGCATCCCATCCAGGTTGATCTCCTCCCGCAATAAATCCCTGGTAGTACCCTCTATATCGGTGACGATGGCACTGTCCCTACCCGACAGCGCATTAAGCAAGCTGGACTTGCCGGCATTGGGCTTGCCTGCAATAACGACCGTCATACCCTCTTTCAGCAGAGCACCCTGTGTTGCTTGATGAAAAACCTGATCAAGCTGAGTAACGATCTCATGTAAATCTGCACTGACCCGGCCATCAGCCAAAAAGTCGATTTCCTCCTCGGGGAAATCAATGGCCGCTTCCACATAAACCCGCAGACCGGTCAATGCCTCCAGTAATTGGTGGATCTTGGTGGAAAAGGCCCCCTGCAGAGAACGGACTGCACAACGGGCGGCCTGTACCGAGGTGGCACTAATGAGATCGGCAATGGCTTCGGCCTGAGTCAGATCGAGCTTGTCGTTGAGGAAAGCACGCTGTGAAAACTCACCGGGCAAGGCGAGCCTGGCACCCAGCTCAACAGCCCGCTGTAGCAGTATATCCATGATGACTGGACCACCATGCCCCTGCAGTTCGAGCACATGTTCTCCGGTAAAGGAGTGGGGGGCAGGAAAATAAATCGCCAGACCGCGATCAATAACCTGATGATTGCCGTCGTGAAAGTCTGTAAAAACAGCTTTGCGGGGTTCCAGACTCTTCCCAATTAACGCGTCGACAAAGGGACCCAGTGCGGCCCCCGAAATACGTATCACGCCGACCCCACCGCGGCCCGGCGGGGTCGCCACTGCGACAATAACATCATGATCGTGACTGGGGCTGTTCATGTATCACCAAAAAGGCTCCCGGAGGAGCCTTGAAGTATTTATTTCTTTTTCGCCGAAGCCGCTTCTATCTGACGGGTGATCATCCACTGTTGAAGGATCGAAAGAAGGTTGTTTACTGTCCAGTAAAGCACCAACCCGGCCGGAAAAAACATAAAGAAAAAAGTAAAGGCAATTGGCATCATTTGCATGATTTTTGCCTGTGTGGGATCTGGGGGCGTAGGGTTCAGTTTCTGCTGAACATACATACTGGCACCCATTAACAACGGCAGAATAAACAGCGGATCCTTGACGGATAAATCCTGAATCCAGAGAATCCAGGGTGCATGTCGCAACTCCACACTCTCAAATAATACCCAGTAAAGCGCAATGAAAACAGGCATCTGCACCAGGATAGGCAGGCACCCACCCATGGGATTGACCTTTTCCCGTTTGTACAGGTTCATTGTCTCCTGGGAGAGTTTCTGGCGATCATCCCCATAGAGATCTTTCAGGCGCATCATTTCTGGCTGCAAGCGACGCATGTTCGCCATGGAACGATAGCTGGTAGCAGAGAGTTTATAGAATGCCGCCTTGATAAAGATGGTCAAAAGGATGATCGACCAACCCCAGTTGCCGATCAATTCGTGCAGCTGGTAGAGCACCCAGAACAGGGGTTTGGAAACCCACCAGAGCCAACCGTAATCTACGGTCAAATCCAGGTAAGGGGAAATTTTCTCCAGCCTGTATTGATCCTTGGGGCCAGCATAAAATGCGGCTTTGAACTCCCCGGTAGTGCCGGGTTCAACTGATGTCTGAGGCGAAGTAAAACCTATGGCGTAAAGATCCTGGTTGCCAAGCTGGCGCAGGGAAAAGGTATTGGTTGTTGATTGATCCGGGATCCAGGCACTGATGAAATAGTGTTGAATCATTGCAACCCAGCCACCTGTCAGGCTGTCCTTGAATGGTTTTTCAGCGAGATCGCCGAAATCGAGCTTTTTGTAGTTTTCTTCCGTAGTGCGCAACGCTGCGCCAACATAGGGGTTCATCCCCATTCCGGTGGCCACCTGGGGCTCATGGCTATCGCGCTTGATCTGGCCAAACAAGCCCGCCTTCCAGTTATCAGTACCCCGATTGTCGACCAGATAGCTCACCTCAATCAGGTGGTCGCCCCGGGTAAAACTGAACCGTTTGGTGATGGTGACGTCATTCTGCTGGAAAACCATGTCAACATGAAGCTCATCAGCATCTCCAGCGAGTTGATAATCATTTTTTGCGGCCTTGAAGAGCGGACGGCCCTCCGTGTTATCTGTGCCGTCGACGCCGATCAGGCCACTTTGTGCAATATAAGTCGTACTGGCTGTCTGATTGAGCAGTACAAAAGGCGAGGAATCCTCTTCCAGCTCCGTCAGGTGTTCTGGCAACGCCACCCGAACAATATCGCCACCCCGGGTGTCAATCAAGACATTGAGCACATCCGTGGATACAGATAACAGACGGTCTGTCGTCGTTTCGGATTCGGTCGATTCAACGGGTGTTGACGTTACCGAAGAAGTATCACTTTGTAGTGTAGGTATTTCGTTTTCAGCAGAAGCCGGTGTTCTGTCACTGGGTGCTTGTGGCATCTCCGGGGCCAAGACAGTTTCTTCAGAAACAGGAGTCTGATTTGCCTCTTGAGTGCTCTGAAAGGTATCCCACTCAAGAAACAACATATATAGCACTATCAGCATGCCAGCTATCAGTAATGAACGTTGCCAATCCATAGTCATTTAACTCTTTTCTTTTTCAGATTGCGGTACGGGATCATAGCCACCACTGTGAAAGGGGTGACACTTTAACAGACGCTGAAACCCAAGGTAGATACCCTTTGAAACACCATGCACTTTGATTGCCTCTTCCGCATAGCAGGAGCAACTGGGATAAAAACGACAGTTTTTTCCCAACAGAGGGCTTATCAGGTACTGATAGCCTTTTAGCATAGCCAGCAACAATGAACGCATGATTACTGTTCTGCCTGAAGTTTTCGTGATAACCGGCGCCAGCTGTTTTCCAGCAGGTCGGTTTGTTCCCTCGGCGTCAAACGATCCATACCCTGACGCGCCAGAAATATGATATCAAGGGAATCAAGAAGGTTTTGAGAGTGGCGAAAAGTTTCACGGACAACCCGCTTTACACGATTGCGATCTACCGATCGACGAATGTGTTTTTTCGCTACCACGAGACCGAGACGTGGCTGGCTAAGCCCGTTGGGTTTGGCCAATAATAAAAGGTTGGGGGGTGCAACTTTGTAACAGGTATCAGAAAAAACAGCCTGGTAAGCCCGGGCTGTTAATAGACGCTTGTTTCTGCCAAAAGAGGTCTCGGGCACAGGACTGCCCTGGTCGAGGGTAACAATCAGGCGGCCAGACGCTTACGGCCTTTGGCGCGGCGGCGATTTATTAGCTGGCGACCATTTTTTGTTGCCATGCGAGCGGGAAAAGTCTGGGCACGCCAGTCCCTTAATACACTGGGCTGACCAGTTCTTTTCATGGCGTACTTCCTTAAG
>CATLZI010000110.1 GCA_950063125.1 uncultured Porticoccus sp.
ATGCGGGAAATGCTGTCGGGGAAACCCCTGACGGACAAAGCGAAGAAAACACTGGCACAGTTGCGCCCAAATCAAGAGCCGGCCAAGAAAGTCAGCCCACTGCTGAGGGCATGGTTCAGCCCGGAGGAGCTGGAGTTGATACGGTCGGAGCCGAGGAAAGAGGTGCAATTAAGTCTGCTGTAGCACCACCTCTAGATGAGGACCAAGCCACTGGTGATACCGGACAATATTTTAAGTTTTTACTACCACTAACTAAGGACAAGTTAATGCTCTTTGCACTTATTGTTGGCGGCCTTATCGGCTACGCCTTTGGAAAATTACCTGGCTTACTTATTGGTGCTGCCATCGCTTTTTTCCTTCTTAACTTCATGAAAGGCCACCTCATCGGTAAACTTAAGAAAATACAGACCGGCTTTTTTGAATCTGTCTTCGCGGTCATGGGTGCACTGTGCAAAGCCGACGGCGTGGTATCCAAAGACGAGATACAAATGGCGGAAACCATGTTTGCGCGCTTCCACCTGAATGAAGACCAGAAAGCCAAAGCCAGGGCCGCCTTCAACCGAGGCAAAGCACCGGACTTTGACCTGGACGCGGAGCTTAACCATTTCCTGCAGATCAGTGGTCGGCAACCGGCTTTACTGAAGATGTTTCTTCAGGTGCAGGTATCCGCCGTCGCCGCCGACGGAGTTATCCACCCTGCAGAACATGAAATGCTGGTTCGAACCGCCCGAATACTGGGGCTGCCTGAAAGCCAGGTCGATCAGCTGGAAGCCATGTTGCGTGGAGCTCATGCCGGACACACCGGCGCCGGCCCGGGTCAGCGCCCCACCACACAGCAGATCGATGATGCCTACACGGTACTGGGTGTATCTCCCTCTGCCAGCGATGCCGAAATCAAGAAGGCATTCCGTAAACTGATGAGTGAGAACCATCCCGACAAACTGGCCGGCAAAGGCCTGCCTGAAAGCATGCGAGAGATGGCGGAAGAACGGACCCAGGAAATCAGCCACGCCTATGACGTGATAAAGGATGTCCGCAAGAAAAGCTCCTGAAAAATCAGAACCAGCGCTACACTTGGGCATGACCGTTGTCGTATTGACCTGCTCACTGAATTGACTACCAGCAAGGCCTGAGTAAAGTCTGCTCTCATTAGAAGAAAGCAGCAGCCAAGAAGTCCGATATACCGACAACGAGATTGTAGCGATCTTGAAACAGGTGGAGGCTGGAACGCCGGTGGTAGTTTTTTGTCGTGAGCTCGGCCAAAGCTTTTTACCAGTTACGGGCCAAGTACGATGGGGTGGCAAGATGAGTCGCTGATGAATGCCAAACCCAAACACAAGTACACCCGTTCCGCAGAAGCCAGCCAAAATGCAGAAATGTCAGGTGCGCTCCTTCGTGTCGGGCCGAAAGCCCGTGGCGGAGTTAGGCTGCAAGACGCAACGAGGAAGGTCAGAAGCATAACCACCAACGGGACGGTTTTCTCTGACAGGATGACGCACATTGTTGCGACGTTTGCGTATCTTCCAGCGGATGTACAAAAAGCAGCCCGCGACAGAGGTGGCGACGAGAAAGTAAAAGGCGTATTCCATAATGGCAGATTCCGCTGAATTACCAATCATCATAACAGCCTGGCACCCGCCAATGCAGAGGGAAAACTTTATCTACTAACTATCAGGATTCATTTTGCTACTGCAACTATTTCAGTCTCTGCATGGGCTCTGAAATGGGCTACACCCCTTTAAACAAGCCTTTGACCCACTGATTCACAAATCATTGGGTCGCTGTGGTTCGAGCCCAGCAGGCAGAGCTATATAAATTAAAGGGTTGCAGCAATGCAGCCCTTTTTTATTGCTTCAATTTATTAACTTGCAGCCGTTGTGCAACCCTCTCTCTGCTCTTGAAATGATCACTCTGTTGCTCAACTAAACCCGGACCGTAAGGCCCTAGCCTGGTGATAACGTCACCCGACGGCTGAACGCTTTATTATTCGTGATTACAGAGTGGTGAGTAAGGGCTGGAATTTATTGCTAAAAATCCTATAGTTACCAGTGGCAACTCGGTTGTTGCGTGGCAAGCCTTGGATAACAATAAGTTAATAAGGGGGTTAACCAGCATGAAAGTTACATTTGACGGTAATATCTGTAAGCATTCAGGCGAATGTGTGAAAAGATCACCAGAGGTATTCAAGGTGATTGACGGCAACATGGTGATCGATACTAATAAAGAGCCAGATGATAATATTCGAGCGACGGTTGCCAAGTGTCCTACTGGGGCTTTGAAGTGTGTTGATGAGTAATTAGACCATAACCCCGTTTTAGTACCGCTCATTGTCAGAAAAATCTGTAGCTGATTACTGTTCAAAATGACCTGAAACAGCGTGTTTTCGAGCGTAATCAAATTGCGTAGACTATCCTAGTGCGCAGTGTGGTCTGACTTGGTTATAGAAGATGCTCCAAGCCTCAATCTTGGGCTCAGCATCAGCCAGTGACAGGAATCAATTTTCGTTCAGGCATCCATCCCGGAATTTACCATTGAAGCTCTCAACATATCTGTTTTGTATCGGCTTTCCAGACTGTATAAGTTTCAGTTTAACGCCATGGCAGTAAGTCCATTGATCGAGTTTCCTGGCAGAGCCAGGGGCTGTCGTTCGCCCATCACGCCCTTACGAAGCCTGTGTTTGCGGACGGCCAGTCCAGCCTCACGGTAAAGCCTATATACCGTCTTGTGATTCACCTCAGCATCCTTATGACGCAACGACGCAGCAATTGGTGAACGTGCTGATAGTTAAGAGCTTAAGAGAATACCAACCCCAGACGTTCGGAAGCAGTCATGAGCTGCTGTTGCGGATACCATGCAAAGCACAGGCGCATACTCGAGAGAAATTGACCGTTGGCTGAACAAATCTTACCGGGTAGATAGCTAACACCAGCTTGCCTGGCCTCATCAAGCTTTGCAGCGACGTCTCGCCCATCAACAAAACTTGCCCATAAAAAGTACCCACCGTTGGGCTTATTGATACTTATCCGGTCACCAATCGTTGACACTAGCCCATCAAACAGCACTTCAGATCGGGCTGCATAGCTTTGCCGCAAATACTCAAGGTTCTTCTGAAATTCACCGCTGGCAATCAAAGGCCCAACCAATGCCGAAGTGACAGGTGCCAAGCCGCCGCCACTTTGCAGTAATGCCGAATTCTTGAGCTTGTGAAAAATATCCCCGGAACCCTGAATCCAGCCAAGCCGCAATCCGGGTGCAAGAATTTTTGAAAAAGAGCCTACAGATAAAACAGGCGCGTTATGGTCATAACACGCCAAAGGTGCAGGGGGTTTCTGACCAAAGTAAAGCGACTGATAAACGTCATCGGCAACAACAGGGCATCGCGTTTGGACTGCCAGTTTTACTATACCTTGCCGTCGACTATGCGACTGCGTAATACCTGATGGATTATGAAAACTGGGAATTGTATAAAAAAATGCAGGCTTATATTTCTGTATGGCCTGTTCGAGTGCCTGTAGCTCGACACCGTCTTCATCCATCGGCAATGCAACAACATTGAAACCGCGCTCTTTAAATAATTTAAGTGCTATAAAATAGCTGGGGTCGTCTACCAGAATGGTTGCACCGGGTTTGCTCAATTGTGAACAAATCATATCGAGCGCATTGGACGATCCGTTCGTCAGCAATAGCTGTTCAGCGCTGACCGGCTGATCGTAATCTTCTGACAACCATGCAGACAGCGCCTGCCGGAATATTTCGTCACCGGCCTGCTCGCCATAAGCCAGGTTTTTTTGTTCAACCGACAGTGAGCGAAACAAATCAATCGGTAACAAATCCGGATCTGGTTGGCCTACCGCCAAGTCTATAAAGTGATCAGAGCGTGTAACCTGGGTAGCCATTATTGAGTCAGACTATCCATTTTACGGAAGTAATGATGCGCCGCTTCGTTGATTCGCGGTGCCAACAAAAAGGTAGAAAGCATCGTTGGTATAGCCATCATCGCATACATACCAATTAATAAACCGTTGACCAATTCAAGTGTGGTGACTGCGCCTACGACAACCATGAGCAAATAGAGAGGCGTATAGTAACGCGCTTTGTCTGCACCCAGTAAAAATCCAACACACTTGGAGCCATAAAACCAGAAAGTGACGATGGTCGAAAAGCTCAGTAACGCAACCATCAGCAAAAGCAAATAAATACCACTATGAGGGAAAACTTTTTCTAACGCTGCAACAGTGAGAGCAACACCTTCCATGTCGCCGCCGGCTTGCCAAACGCCTGTCAGCAGAATCATAAATGCAGTACATGAGCAAACAATCAGCGTATCGATAATCGGGCCGGTCATGGCTACGACACCTTCGCGTATTGGCTCGCTGGTTTTAGCTTCTCCATGGGCCATCGATTCTGTGCCAATACCCGCCTCATTGGAAAAAGCTCCGCGACGCACGCCAATCATGATGACGGTTCCCAGAGCACCACCGGCTACACTGGCGCCGCTGAACGCGTCGTTGACGATAAGCATAAATACCTCGGGGATATCCTGCCAATATCGTACTAACACAATCAGTGTCATGCCGATATAAAGCAGCAACATACTTGGTACCAGTCGCACCGTTAACTTGCCAATGCGTTCGATGCGCCCCAGGACGACAAGCAGGACCAAAATGGCCAGAACAACGCCCGCAATGATATCAAACGCCATATGCTGGCTTTCTGTAGCAAGGCCTATCGGTATTGCCACGACCTCACGCAACAGGCCGACAAACTGATTTGTCTGAAACAATGGTAATGTCCCAAGCGCGCCGGCTACGGCAAATAAAACAGCTAAGGGATACCAACGCTTACCAAGGCCTTCGCTTATCACATACATTGGGCCGCCACGAAGCACACCGCTTGAATCCCTGCCTCGATACATCACCGCCAGCGACGCAGTATAGAACTTGGTTGTTACACCGATAATGGCCGTCACCCACATCCAGAAAACCGCACCAGGCCCACCCGCGCTGATGGCGATCGCAACCCCTGCGACATTGCCGAGACCCAGTGTGCCCGACAAAGCCGTGCTCAAGGCCTGGGCATGGGAAACATGCCCCGGGTCGTGCTCATCGTTATAGCGCCCACGTAATAAGGCCAGCGCATGACCCAGATGGCGGTATGGACGAAAACGCGAATACAGCATCAAGCCAATGCCGCCACCCACCAAAAGCACAACCAAAGGCGTGCTCCACATAAAATTGGCGAACGCATTAAATGCTGTTTCAAGCTGATTGATAACAGACATAAGAATCCCGACGAGCTAATACCTTACCCTGACGCTTACCATTCGCGTGCGCGATGCAAAGCGGCGTGTCAGATACAACCATTTGTTAGTCACAGCTGTGAGCCTCATGGTCGTCAGCCTTCACCCAACCGAACAGGTGCTTGTGGTTCATGAAAGAGAAAGGAGTCCAGAGGCCTGAAAGTCAGTGTCGAAAACAGTACGGTCGAAAGAACAAGGAGGCCAAGGGCGCTTCTTCGGACTTTTGCACTGAACTCGCGAGTCAACATAGCGTGCCCGAAGAACTCTCCAACGAGGATCGCGCCCGCAAAAACCGTGAGGTCTGCCGCCAAATGATGCCGCCCCAACAGCGCGGTGTACCCGTAGAAGAAAGCGACGATGACGAACGAAGGAAGCATGCAGCGGATGGCGGTTGCAGGAAGCAAGCCGGGCAACGAACCGTAGATTTTGTGCTGAAACGGTGTTAGCGCGAGTGCGGGCCAGAACGCGAGTTTGAGGTGCTCCCACGTACTTTCGTTTGTCGCGGCGAAGACAGCGACGACTGTGCTTCGACCAGACCACTCCCAAGCAAAGTGAAGAAGTGATCCGGCGGAAATCACCATGATCGAGCTCAAGAAGGCACGCCACTTCATCGTTTCGCTCAAAGTCGACCTTCCATTATCTCCTGATCATTGCCTAACGTCGCACATCACCGACAGTCAAGTGGTGTGGCTGTAGCGTAGCATATGCCGCACCGCTTTTAACGTGGCTTCTAAACTGAGAGAAGACACGAACGGACGACTCACAAAAAAGATCCCAATCAGAGTCCACCCAAACAACCAAAGCGTCATACCGGATAACGATAAATTTGGCGAGGCTGAAAAGTGCAGCACAGGACAACTGACTAGGGAATACTATGGGCAAACTGAAAGTGTCGGAAAAATTGATAGTCATGTTATTGACGACGGCAGGAATAGAGCCAACTTTGGAGAAAAAGCGGGCATATTTACAGCGCTGTAAGTCGAATTAATGCCCATCCGGGGCTATCCCATGGTTGCCGGACGAGTCATTCGCAGTCAGCGATGCTACTCGACTTGAGTGAAAAAGTTCTTAATTTTTCCTATGAATGGTATCGGCCAGACCTGCCTTGAGCAATTGGACCTGAAGTGAGCTTGCTATGTACCCGACCCTTGCCCTATCAAGATGCAATCGGGAGAACCACTATCGCTCGGGAGCCCTCAAGCAGGCAAGAGCAACACTGGCTGCTGACACTTAAGAACCACACCTTCAGCTACCTTGCCTATCGGCAGATGCTCTATCGGCGTGGAGCCTCGACTGGCGATCACCAATAGTGCGGCGTTGAGCTCATCAGCCTCTTCGATCAGTTTGTTGACCGCATCACCCTGAAGGTGCCGACAGGTAACTCCAGAGTAAGTACTAGTGAGAGCCGCCAGTGTTCGATGTGCCTTCACCTCGTCATCGTGTCGATCAGAATCCACCCAGACTGCGACACCATTGCGCCCAGCCTTGACGAAGCGTTCAAACCAGTCTTGGGCTACATGCGTTGCCGTGGAGCCGTCGGTGGCCAACATCACCGGAGCATTCTCGGACGCCACCACACCATCGCTGCTGACCACTACCAACGGGACATGGCTGAGTCGGGCCAGATTGAGCACGATGTTGCCCATGAAGAACTCCCGGATCGGGGAGTGGCTACGATTAAGGGCAATAATCCCATCCGCCTTTCGCGCCTTTGCCACATCAATAATCTGGGAGGCGGCAAAACCC
>CATLZI010000111.1 GCA_950063125.1 uncultured Porticoccus sp.
CCCAGCTTCGCCGGCTTTCCGTTGACCTCCACCCGCCCATCAGTAATCCATTGCTCAAGTTCACGACGGGAGCCATAGCCAGCAGCAGCCAGTACTTTTTGTAATTTTTCAGACATCAGTGTTGCCAATCGCCGGAAGGTGGGTTGATTTCAGTATTGTCATTATCATCTGGGCAGGATTCGACCCCGGCATCCTCTG
The DNA here is from genome assembly GCA_950063125.1 of uncultured Porticoccus sp. Classification (GTDB taxonomy): domain Bacteria; phylum Pseudomonadota; class Gammaproteobacteria; order Pseudomonadales; family Porticoccaceae; genus Porticoccus. Next base: position 199 of record CATLZI010000111.1, read on the forward strand.
TTTCAACTGCTGCCACTGAAACCTCACCAGCATCTATATCACTCTGCTTCTGTGCGGACATATCAAGTGTCAATGAGGGATTGATATCATCAATATCGCGAATATCATTCAATGGCGGCAATTGGTCGAGGCTGCTCAGGCTGAAATAATCGAGAAATTCGCGCGTGGTTGCATACAATGCAGGACGACCCGGCACATCACGGTGACCGACGGCCCTGATCCACTCGCGCTCCAAAAGCGTTTTGATAATCTCCGAACTGACAGATACCCCCCGAACTTCTTCAATATCACCCCGGGTAAGCGGCTGGCGATAGGCGATCAGCGCCAGGGTTTCCAGTAATGCACGGGAGTATTTTTTGGGTTTTTCTTCCCAGAGGCGATTGATCCAGGGCGACAGTTCCTGCCGAACCTGAATCCTGTAGCCGCTGCCGGTACGTTTCAACTCAAATCCGCGATCGCCGCAGTCTGCATCGATCTCTTCAATGACCGCCAGCAGCTGATCCTTTTCCGGTACCTGATCGATATCGAACAGCTGTTGCAGATGACCAATGTCCAGTGATCGCCCAGCGGCCAGCAAAGCACCTTCTACGATTTTTTTTAACTGATCATTTTCCATCGTTATGACGCCTGTTACCCCTGCTAGGAGCGAGCCTTAACATGAATAGCTCCATAGGGCTCGCTCTGTACAATTTCAATGAGAGATTCTTTGATCAATTCCATCAGCGCCAAAAAAGTGACCACCACACCACCGCGACCTTCTGACAGTTTGAACAAACTGACAAACGGCAGAAACTGCTTACCCCTCAGGGCTTCCAGTACCTGGGACATTCGCTCCCGGGTGGACAATCGTTCCAGTTGTACCTTGTGACTCTCGAACATCTGCGCACGGCGCAGCACATCGGCAAGCACCAGCAGCAGTTCTTTCATGGCAACGTCTGGCTCAGGCCGTACCTGCCGACAATCCGGTGCTTTTGCCGTGGCCAGAAACACATCGCGACCGAGGCGCGGCAGGTCATCAATGTCTTCGGAAGCCTGTTTGAAGCGTTCATATTCCTGGAGCCTGCGGATCAGCTCGGCCCGGGGGTCCTCTTCGTGCTCTTCAGCCACCTGACGGGGCAACAACATACGGGATTTAATCTCGGCCAGCATGGCTGCCATCAACAGGTATTCGGCAGCCAGTTCCAATTGCATGGATTGCATCATCTCGATGTAAACCATGTACTGCCGGGTAATCTCCGCAACGTTGATCTCGAGAATGTCCAAGTTTTGCCGTCGAATCATGTAAAGCAACAGATCCAGGGGACCCTCAAATGCCTCAAGGAAGACCTCCAACGCTTCAGGTGGAATGTACAGATCCTTGGGTATCTCAGTAATCTGACGCCCCAACACGACAGCAAAAGGCATTTCCCCCTGTAAGGGGTGAGGCAGTATCTCGGACACCGGATCCGCTTGTGTTGTCTCTCCTTCCGGAGCAGCTGTCATGATCATAAATCACTTTAGGCAGATGGTATGGGGGGCCTGGTATTGGGCCCGGATATTATACGGTGACTGGCAATCACAGCCACTGGTCGAAGATAATACGGTCAGATAATAACGTCTTCAAACCGACCAACCCCCTGGCGGGTAACCTGGGGCACCTCACCGGAGAGGTCAACCACGGTGGTCGCCTCAAGACCACAATAGCCCCCGTCAACGATCAGATCCACATGATGTTCGAGGGTATCACGAATATCATAGGGATCCGTCAACGGGTATTCATCCGTCGGCATAATCAGTGTGACACTCATCAGGGGTTCACCCAGCTCTTCAAGTAGCGCCAGTGCGATTGGGTTACCCGGGACCCGGAGCCCAATCGTTTTCCGTTTCGGATGCATAAGCCGACGGGGTACTTCGGCGGTCGCGTCCAGGATGAATGTATAGGGTCCTGGCGTATAGGTCTTCAACAGGCGAAACACCTGATTATCCACCCTGGCGTAAGCCGACAGCTCGGAAAGATCACGACACATCAGGGTAAAATTGTGATGTTTGTCCAATTGGCGGATCTGACGGATTCGGTCCAGCGCTTTTTTGTCGCCAATCTGACAACCGAGGGCATACGCAGAATCGGTGGGATAGACGATAACACCACCGGCACGGACAATTTCCACGGCCTGACGAATCAGTCGCAGCTGGGGATTTTCAGGGTGAATAGAGAAAAACTGACTCATGGGGCAAACATCTGTAAATTTCCGCGCAATTATTACACATTTGCCGGTCAATAAAGGCAGAAAAGTATTTCTGATTGAAGTGGTCAGGGGCCATTAAACAGGCACGCCAATCCCAAGAACAATCAAAAACATTCATGCATCAAAAGCGGGGCGAAGAAAAGCCCTCTCAAAATCTGCCGCCGAAACAGGTTTGCCAAAATAATAGCCCTGACACGTATCACAACCCAATTGCTGAAGAAGACGGTATTGCTCTTCCGTTTCCACACCCTCGGCAACCGTACTCAGCCCCATGCTCTTGGCCAATGCCACCACCCCGCTGACAATCGCCTTGTCATTTTCGTCCCGATCGATATCCCGGATAAACATCCGGTCAATTTTGAGCACATCGACCGGCAATCGCTTGAGGTAATTAAGTGACGAGAATCCACTGCCGAAATCATCAATCGCCAACGTCAGGCCCATCTTGCGAAGTGCATTCAGGTCGGATTCCAACGCCTCGGGGTTTTCCATCAACGTACTCTCGGTAATTTCCAACTCCAGTGATTGCGGACTGATCTCATATTTGTCGATAAGATTGCTTATTTTCTGACGAAAATCCTCCAGCTGGATATCCTTACTGGAGAGATTCACAGCCATCTTCATCTCGCTACCATTGTCACGCCAGATTTTGAGCTGTCTGCAGGCGTTTTCAAGAACCCAGTCACTGATTGTGTTGATCAGTCCAGACTCCTCCGCAAGGGGAATAAACGTATCGGGAGACAGTAGCCCGTGTTTGGGATGCTGCCATCGGATTAGCGCCTCCGCTCCAATCATTTCTCCTGATGCCGTATCTATCTGGGGCTGGTAATAGAGTCTCAGCTCACCATCTGTAGCGGCGTGCCGAAGTTCGCGCTCGACTTCCATGCGGCGCACCATTTCGTCTTCCATACCTTCAATGTAGAAACAATAGCCATTGCGGTGTTCTTTGGCACGGAACATCGCTGAGTCGGCATGTTTCATCAGCGAGCCAACATCCTGCCCATCATCGGGGAAAACGGAAATACCGATACTGGTGGTGACAAACATTTTTTGCTGTAAAAAAACAAACGGCTGGCCCAATGCATCGCAGATTTTGCCCGCAATTTTGGAAACGATATCCCGATCCGTCACGCCTTCAAGGACCACAGTAAATTCATCGCCACCGAGCCGCGCCACAAAATCCTGGTTCCTTACGCAGCGCTGTATCCTCTCCGATACGGCTTTTAACAGCAGGTCACCGGCATCATGGCCCAAGGTATCGTTGATCATTTTGAACCGATCAAGGTCGAGGAACATGATGGCAACCATTTTTTCCTCAATCTGTGCGCGGTTGACCATCACCCTGAGCTGTTGCATAAGATTGGTTCTGTTGGGCAAACCGGTCAATGGGTCGTGATAGGCCAGCTGTCTGACGTGTTTCTCTACCTTGTTCGCATGAATCAGTCGCGATACGCGCTGTTTGAGCACAGCAAAATGGATGGGTTTTGGGATATAGTCGGAAGCGCCGGCAGCGAAAGCCTTGACGATGGCTTCTTCATTATCCAGTGCCGTAATCATCAATACCGGCGTATTGGCGCCCTTAGGCAGTTGACGGATTCGCTCACAGGCAGTGAAACCATCCACCTCGGGCATCATGGCATCCATCAACACCAGGTCGGGCATATCACGCTGACACATGGAAATCGCCTGCATACCATTGCCGGCTTCCTCAATCACGTAATCCTCATTTTTGAAAACGTTCTTTAACGCCAGTCGCATGGAGCGATCATCATCAACCACCAGAATGTGATAGCTCTTTTTGCGTACTTTGTCAGCATCGTCCGAGTCGGGTATGAACTCTTGAAGATCCTTGCTGAGAGTAGCAAAGGCCCCCTTGAGTTGTTCGAACAGACTATCGGCACCAGCCAGATCGTCAATCGCACCTTTTTCTTCAATCGTTTTGGCCAGTTCTGTGACACGCCGGGCACCAAAGTTGGACGCACTGCCCTTCACCGTGTGCGCGAGCTCTCTCACCTGGCGCCCATCGCTCTCTGTAATGGCTTGTTTAAGCGACTGAAGATACACAGGAGTGTCTTCAAGAAACGCTTCAATCATTGAAACGATCACTTCCCCAACGCTTGCTTTCAACTCCTGGATAACCAGTGGGTCATAACTGAATCCAGAAACGTCCACACCACGAACAGAAAAAAGGTCGTCGTCCCCGTGGTTATCGGTAGATTCATCTTTGTCTGGTGGCACCCATTTCAGGAGCATTTTTTCCAGATCATCTATACGAAGGGGTTTTGACAAAAAATCGTCCATACCTGCGTCCATGCAACGATCTACTTCCAATTGGGTATTGTTGGCAGTCATCGCGATAATAGGAATACCGGGGCTGTTATCATGGCCGCCTTCGTACATCCTGATTTGTCTGGTCGCATCGTAACCATTCATGACCGGCATGTAACAGTCCATCAAAACTGCATCAAAGCGATTGCGAATGACTGCCTCTACAGCACCCTTGCCCGTATCGACCAGTTCGCACTGGCAACCCATACGCTCAAGCATGGCAATCGCTACTTTTTGATTGGGACGATTGTCATCTACCACCAGGATTTTTCGCTGTCGGCTATACAGTTTGTTGATTGTTTTAGTGGTTGTTTTTTTCTCATCAGTCTCGACGACACCGAGGAATAACTGTTCCAGGCAACCTTTGATTTCGGTAGTTCTCAAGGGTTTGTTGAGACGCGCCATGCCAGCCATTTTTTCTAGGCCGCCAGTTACCCAGGGGTTATTGAGAATAGCTATCAAGGTATCTTTCAGGGAGGCCTCTTCCTTGACCAGCTTGAGAAAATCAGGTCCCTTCGGCCCGGCATATCTTCATCAATCAAGAGAATATCCAGCTCTTCACCATCCGCAGACATTTTGCGGATGAGCTCCAGTGCTTTGAACCCTGAATCAGTTGAATCGGAACGAATTCCCAACCTATCCAGTTGTTGCACACCAAAGGCGCGCACGATCGGACTGTTATCAACCAGCAAAGCACTTTTGCCGGAGAAGGTGGCAGCTGCACTCACTCCGGTATTTTGATCGCCTCTTATTTCTGTGGGCAGGGTGAACCAGAACGAGCTTCCATTGCCCTGCTCACTGGATACCCTGATATGCCCTCCCATGAGTTCAACAATTTGCCTGCTGATCGCCAAGCCGAGACCGGTTCCCTCATATTGTTTTGTGCTGGAGGAGTCCACTTGGGTAAAAGCCTCAAATATACGGTTCTGGTCTTCAACTGTAATCCCGATACCGGAGTCGCGAACTTCAAATTGCAACATAACCTGTTCAGGGGGAGCATTATCATCATTTTCAATAACCGTCACATAGACCGCGACCTCCCCAATATCGGTAAATTTGATCGCATTGCCCAACAGGTTAATCAGTACCTGTCGAATTCTCGACGCGTCGCCATTAATGACGGACGGCACCTGCTCACTGGTCAGGTATCCCAGATCAATTTTCTTCTTCAAAGCCTGGTTTGCCAGCAGGCCCGTCACGTCATCCAGAAGCTCGTAAAGGTAGCAATCTTCCTTCTCAATGGTCAGGTTATGGGTATCAATTTCCGAGAAAGTAAGAATTTCATCGATCAATTCCAGCAAGCCTTCACCAGAGGTCTTTGCTGTTTCCACATACTCGAGCTGCTTCGGGCTCAACCCCATGGTCATCAAAAGATCCAGCATGCCTAGGACTGCATTCATCGGAGTGCGCAGTTCATGCGTCACATTGGCCGCGAATTCTCCTTTGATACGGGCGGACTCCAGCGCCGCAGACATGGCTCTCACCAACTCCTGCTGTCGATTTTCCAGGGCTTCCATCATGGAATTGAAAGCATGCTGCATGTCAGTAATATCGGCGGGGCCGCCCAGGTCTGCACGAATTACTGAATCCCCTTCTTCAGCGCGTTTCATGGTTATCGAAAGCTTTTCCAGAGGATTGGTCAGGCGACGTGAAATCCCCAATAGCAGCAACAGCAGAATCACAGCAATAATCATGGAAATGAACAGGTTGCTCTGCAAAATACTTTGTTCCATCAAAATCAAAGCATCCTTGCCAACAACAACCGAAATATAGCCCAGCGTCTCCCGCTCTGACTTACCATCATCAGAGTATTCTTCCCAGAGGGCATCCTCAGTTTTCCCGGCGATAACAGGCGCGTTAAACACCCAATGATTATCATTCTCGTGAATGAGGCTGACTTCGTCTGAGTGATCTCCTGACTGCAGCGCCTCATCACCCCCGGCATAGAGGACCTCACCCGTATCCAGCATCACGGTTACAGCTTTGACACCGGGGAAGTTAAGAGCGTTATCCACCAGATCCTTGGCGCTCTCACGACTCTGGTAGAGAAGAGACAGCTCTCCCTGCCTGGCAAGCGACTCTATTACCTGGAAGCCCTGTTGAAGTTGGCCATCACGAAAAATTTTACTTGAAATATTGCTGACTGCGAGAGATGTGATCAGTGCCATCACCAGAATACCAACCACAAA
>CATLZI010000112.1 GCA_950063125.1 uncultured Porticoccus sp.
CTTTGTGACTGGAGTTCAGACGTGTGCTCTTCCGATCTCAGAACCTGATTGATAACTATCACAAAGGGTCCCGTCGGGGGCGCAGTGCCGCGCTCAATATGGTGATTACCGAGACAGGTGCTGCCAAGGCGGTGGCAAAGGCATTGCCGGAGCTGGCTGGCAAACTGACTGGTAATGCGATACGGGTGCCGACTCCGAACGTATCCATGGCGATTCTCAATTTGCAGCTGGGTCGTGAGACAACCAGAGAAGAGCTCAATGAATACATGAGAAAAACCGCGCTCTATTCGCCTTTGCAGCAACAGATTGACTATACAATTTCTTCCGAGGCGGTTTCGACCGATTTTGTCGGTTCACGGCATGCCTGTGTTTATGATTCAGAGGCGACAATTGTGAGTGGTGACAGTGTCGTGCTGTATTGTTGGTACGACAATGAGTTTGGCTATAGCTGTCAAGTGGTGCGATGTCTGGAAAATCTGGCTGGCGTATCCTGGCCGATGTACCCGACAGCCTGACTGATAATGTATCTCACCGCACTATTAAGTTGTTATTTGGATAAGGTGTTGGTGGTGGGGGGGGCTTTGTTGAAAATGAATTACCACAATGTCTGTACTGGTAATGGAAAGCCTCCCCCTTTATAATCGCGCCGATTTATTTGCCGGTGTCGGTGTGCTTCAAGCAAGCCACCTTGGACGAAAAGCACTGGTGCTGCCGTATGATGACCACGATGTTTTCGGCTGCATTTTGGGGGCTCGAGAAGAGCAGTAATTAATTACATTTCGTAATAGGCATTACCTATGATTAAGATCCGTCGGGGATTGGACTTACCTGTTTCGGGCTCGCCCGAGCAAGTCATTCACGATGGTCCCACAGTGAAATCTGTTGCTGTTGTTGGCCCTGATTACGTTGGTATGAAACCAACCATGGAGGTCAAAGAAGGCGACAGGGTCAAACTGGGCCAGTTACTTTTTACTGACAAAAAAACCGAGGGCGTTCGTTATACCGCCCCGGCTGCCGGGGTGGTCACTGCCATCAACCGCGGTGAGCGTAGAGTGCTCCAGTCAGTGGTGATCGAAGTGGAGGGTGATGAAGAGCAAACCTTTGCAACGTACAGCAGTGATGAGTTGAGTCATCTCGACCGCGAAGCGGTGGTAGAGAATTTGGTCAGTTCAGGCCTGTGGACGTCACTGCGCACTCGTCCCTATTCAAAAGTGCCGTCGCCATCGACGACGTCACCCAGCTCTATTTTTGTCACTGCGATGGATACCAATCCGCTCTCGGCGGATCCGGCCCTGGTCATTGCCGAGCGTGCAGATGACTTTGAGAACGGGTTGGCCGTGATAAGCCGTCTGACGGACGGGGCAGTACATCTATGTACTTCCAGTGATTCCTCCATTAAAAGTGGAGGCGCTACCGGTGTTCAGGTTCACAGCTTTGCTGGGCCGCACCCCGCCGGGCTTGCTGGTACCCATATCCACTTTATCGATCCGGTGAGTGATCACAAAATGGTCTGGACGGTGGGTTACCAAGATGTACTGGCGATAGGTGCATTGTTCACAACAGGCCATATCGATACCCGCAGAGTCATATCGCTGGCGGGCCCCCAGGTTGCCAAGCCGCGACTGGTTCGCACAAGACTGGGTGCCAATCTCTCCGAATTGACTGCTGGTGAGCTAAAGGACGGCCAGAATCGACTGGTTTCCGGATCGGTGCTCTCCGGTAGAGCGGCGAGTGGACCTTTTGATTTCCTGGGTCGTTACCATGTCCAGGTGTCGGTTTTACTGGAAGGTCGGCAGCGGGAGTTTTTCCGTTATCTTTCTCCGGGTGGATCCCGGCACTCAGCAATGCCTATTTACCTGTCATCTCTCAGCAAGAGTAAAAAGTTTGATTTCACGACTAATACCAATGGCAGTGAGCGGGCGATGGTGCCACTGGGTAACTATGAAAAAGTGATGCCGCTGGATATCTTGCCCACGCAGTTATTACGAGCGCTGATTGTCGGTGATACAGAGACAGCTCAGAAGTTGGGTTGCCTAGAGCTGGATGAAGAAGACCTGGCACTTTGTACCTATGTCTGCGTAGGAAAGTATGAATACGGTCCGATTCTTCGGGATAATCTGGCCCGCATTGAGAAGGAGGGCTGATAATGAAAATATTGCGTAATTATCTCGATAAAATTGAGCCTCACTTCGAGCATGGCGGCAAATTGCACAAGTGGTATGCCCTCTATGAAGCAGTAGATACGATTTTCTACTCCCCTGGGACAGTGACCAAAAACGGTTCACATATCCGTGACGGCATTGATCTGAAACGTGTCATGATCACCGTCTGGCTGGCAGCTTTTCCGGCCATGTTTTATGGCATGTACAACCTCGGTTTCCAAGCCAATACCATTTTGGCAGCTATGGATGCCACATCCATAGAAGGTTGGCGGGGGCCACTAATTACCCTGTTTGCCGGACATGATCCGAACAGTATTTGGGACTGTCTCTGGTATGGTGCCGTTTACTTCATTCCCATTTATGTGGTGACCTTTGTTGTAGGTGGCTTTTGGGAGGTTATGTTTGCCACCGTTCGGGGTCACGAAATCAACGAAGGGTTTTTTGTCACATCGATCCTTTTCGCCCTTGTTTGCCCCCCCGACATGCCGTTGTGGATGGTGGCTCTGGGTATCACTTTTGGTGTGGTGATTGGCAAGGAAGTCTTTGGTGGTACCGGCAAAAACTTTCTCAACCCGGCACTCGCCGGTCGAGCCTTTCTGTATTTTGCCTATCCTGCCGAAATGTCTGGCGATGCGGTATGGACCGCTGTCGATGGTTATACTGGCGCGACAGCCCTGTCTGTTGCCGCTAGTGAGGGAATGGCAGCACTGCAGAATCAGATGACCTGGCTGGATGCGTTCCTTGGCAATTTGCACGGCTCGGTAGGAGAGGTTTCCACACTGGCGATCTTTATCGGGGGTGCTCTGTTGCTGATAACCAGGATCGCATCTTGGCGCATCGTTGCGGGGGTGATGATCGGTATGATTGCATTGTCCACCCTGTTTAATTTTATTGGTTCTGAGACCAACCCCATGTTTGCTATGCCATGGTATTGGCATCTGGTGGTAGGTGGATTCGCCTTCGGCATGATATTTATGGCCACTGAACCTGTTTCCGCCTCAATGACTAATACGGGCAAAGTCTGGTATGGCATATTGATTGGTGTGATGGCGGTGCTGATCCGTGTTGTGAATCCTGCTTTCCCGGAGGGAATCATGTTGGCGATACTCTTCGCTAATCTGTTTGCACCTCTGATCGACCACTTTGTGGTGCAATCTAATATCAAAAGGAGGCTTGCACGTGGCTAGTAATGATCGGATAAGTAAAGTTCTGACAGTTGCTGTCGCGTTGTGCCTGGTCTGTTCTGTGGTGGTGTCGTCAGCAGCAGTACTATTGCGTGACGCCCAAGAGGCCAACAAGGCGCGAGACAAGAAATCGAATATTCTTGCCGCTGCCGGGTTGCTTGAACCCGACATGAGCGTTGAAGAGCAGTTTGAAAAAATCGAGGTTAAAATGGTGGATATCGCCACCGGTAAGTTTACCGATGTTGTTTCTCCAGACACTTACGAACAGCGCAAAGCGGCAAAAAATCCGGAACTTTCGGTGAGTCTTTCGAAAGAGGAAGACGTGGCTGGTATTTCCCGCCGTGCAAAATATGCTGTTGTGTATTTGGTGCGCAATGGTGATGATCTTGAAAAGGTGGTGCTGCCAGTCAGGGGCCCTGGTCTCTGGTCAACGCTGTATGGTTTTATTGCCATTGAGGGTGATCTCAATACCGTCGCTGGTTTGGGTTTCTATGAGCACGGCGAGACCCCCGGCCTGGGTGGTGAGGTTGATAATCCACTGTGGAAAGACAATTGGCCAGGCAAGAAGATTTACGGGGAGGATGGAGAAGTTCAACTGACGGTGATTAAGGGGTCGGTTGATAAATCCCGCCCGGAAGCAATTCATCAGGTGGATGGTTTGTCCGGTGCTACCCTGACAACACGTGGCGTTGATAACCTCATTGAATTCTGGATGGGTGAAAATGGCTTCGGTAAATTTCTCTCCAACCTTAAAGCCGGGGAGGCATAATCACTATGAAAATCAAAGACATAGTTTTAAAACCTATTTTTGATAACAACCCTATTGCCTTACAGATACTGGGTATATGTTCTGCATTGGCAGTGACATCCAGTATGAAGGTATCACTGGTCATGTGCATCGCATTGACAGTGGTGGTGGCGTTTTCCAATCTGTTTGTTTCAATGCTTCGTCATCATATTCCCGGCAGTATTCGTATTATCGTGCAGATGACGATCATTGCTTCACTAGTGATTGTCGTCGATCAGGTCATCAAGGCCGTGGCCTACGATATCAGTAAACAATTGTCCGTATTTGTGGGCCTGATTATTACCAACTGCATCGTGATGGGCCGTGCAGAGGCTTTTGCCATGAAAAACCCACCGATCCCCAGCTTCCTGGATGGTATCGGCAATGGCCTAGGCTACAGTATGATTCTGATTGTTGTCTCTTTCTTCCGTGAACTGTTAGGCACTGGAAAATTGATGGGCATCGAAATTATGAGTGCCGCTAATGTTGGGGGCTGGTATGTCCCGAATGGGATGATGCTTTTACCCCCGAGTGCCTTCTTTATTATCGGGTTCATCATCTGGGCCATTCGTGCGAGGAAAAAGGATCAGGTAGAACCGGCGGACTTTACAATTTCGCCAAATAGCGGCACCAAGGAGGCGATGTAATGGAACATTATCTGGGTCTTCTGATACGGGCGATATTTATAGAGAATTTGGCCCTGGCTTTTTTCCTTGGTATGTGTACGTTTATTGCCATTTCCAAAAAAGTCGAAGCTGCTTTAGGGCTTGGAATTGCAGTTATCGTTGTGTTGACGATCTCTGTACCAATCAACAATATTATCTACACAGCCCTACTGGCTGAAGGTGCCCTAGCCTGGACTGGCATTGAAGCATTGGCCGGTGTAGACCTGAGTTTTTTGGGTTTGTTGAGCTATATTGGTGTGATTGCCGCTATTGTTCAGATCATGGAGATGTTTCTGGACAAATATGTTCCGGCCCTCTACAACGCGTTGGGCGTTTTTTTACCATTGATTACAGTAAATTGTGCCATTTTGGGTGCTGTACTATTTATGGTGGAGCGTGACTACAATTTGGCTGAAAGTACTGTGTATGGCTTAGGTGCTGGCATTGGCTGGGCGCTAGCCATCGTGGCCTTGGCTGGCATTCGGGAAAAGCTTAAATACAGTGATGTACCGGAGGGGTTACGTGGTTTGGGTATTACATTTATTACGGTTGGCCTGATGTCGTTGGGCTTTATGTCCTTCGGCGGCATATCCCTGTAATCGGCGAAGAGAGGATAGATAATGAATCTGGAAATCATACTCGGCGTCGTCATGTTTACCGTTGTCGTTCTGGCATTGGTGGCCTTTATTCTGGCAGCGAGATCACAGCTGGTCAGTTCCGGCGACGTGACCATTGACATCAATGGCGAAAAGAAAATTACCGTAGCTGCTGGTAACAAGCTCCTACAAACTCTATCCAACGCAGGACTTTTCCTGCCCTCCGCGTGCGGGGGTGGTGGCACATGCGCTCAATGTAAATGTATCGTCCTCGATGGTGGCGGCGCCATGTTGCCAACCGAGGAGTCGCACTTTACCCGCCGTGAAGCCAAAGAGGGCTGGCGTCTTTCCTGTCAAACGCCGGTTAAACAGGATATGCGTGTAGAGGTGCCCGAGGATGTCTTCGGTGTCAAGCAGTGGGAATGCACGGTTGAGAGCAACCCAAATGTGGCAACTTTTATCAAGGAGCTGACGTTGCGTTTGCCTGAAGGTGAAAACGTCAACTTCCGTGCGGGTGGTTATGTCCAACTCGAGTGTCCTCCTCACCATGTCAAATACAAAGATTTTGATATTGAACCGGAATACCGGGCGGATTGGGAACGATTTGGATTTTTGGACCTTGAGTCAAAAGTAGATGAAACCGTAATCCGCGCCTACTCAATGGCCAATTACCCTGAAGAAAAGGGTGTCGTAAAGTTTAATATTCGTTGTGCTACGCCACCGCCCGGATCCAAGGGAATTCCTCCGGGTCAGATGTCCTCTTACACCTTTAGTCTAAAGCCTGGGGATACAATCAAGGTTTATGGCCCATTTGGCGAATTCTTTGCCAAGGACACCAATGCGGAAATGGTGTTTGTCGGTGGTGGTGCCGGTATGGCACCGATGCGCTCGCATATCTTTGACCAGCTTCGCCGGATAAAAACTGATCGCAAGATAACGTTCTGGTATGGTGCTCGCAGCCTCAAGGAGTGTTTCTACAGCGAAGAATACGATGAACTGGCTGAACAAAACCCCAATTTTGAGTGGCACCTCGCTCTTTCGGATCCTCAGCCCGAAGATAACTGGGAAGGGCTCACTGGCTTTATTCACCAGGTACTTTATGAAAATTATCTGAAAGATCATCCCGCTCCGGAAGATTGCGAGTATTACATGTGTGGCCCACCCATGATGAATGCCGCAATGATCAAAATGTTGGTCGACTTGGGTGTAGAGCAAGAAAACATCCTGCTTGATGACTTTGGTGGTTAATGAATCATTTGATCAACAGACTAAAAATAAAAGCGGGGCCTATGGCCTCGTTTTTATTTGTCGTTGTAATGGTTTTTCTATTGTCTGCCTGCGATCAACAGTCCCAGTTGGTGTACGACGGTCGGACGATGGGGACTACCTATCAGGTCAAGTTGGTACCAAGTGAGCAATCAGTCAGTGACGACCTTGGACAAAAAATTCAATCCAGATTGGATAGCCTGAACAATCCCTTCACGACTTACCAGCAGGATTCGGAATTGATGTTG
>CATLZI010000113.1 GCA_950063125.1 uncultured Porticoccus sp.
TATTGGCGTCCATCGGTGTGGCCGAGGTCTTTGTTTAAAAAGCATTGCGGGTAGCCATTCTGTCCAGCGGGGATGAATTGGTGGAGCCGGGTAACCCGTTGCACAAAGGGCAGATTTATAATTCCAACCGTTCCACTCTGTTGGGGCTGTTACAGGGTTTGGGCCTGGAGATTCTGGATCTGGGTGTGATTCCGGATGATGTGGCGCAAACAGAAGCCGCTCTGATTCGGGCCGCAAGTGAAGCAGATGTGGTCATCAGCAGTGGCGGAGTCTCTGTGGGTGATGAGGACCACGTCAAGGGCTGTGTCGAGAAGCTGGGCAGCCTGGACCTTTGGCGAATGGCAATTAAACCCGGCAAGCCGCTGGCGTTTGGCCAGGTGCAGGGCACACCCTTTATCGGCCTGCCCGGCAATCCCGCCTCGGTATTTGTCACCTTCGCCATTGCTGCACGTCCCTATTTGTTGAAAAGCCAGGGGGCCAGCGATTACCTGCCCACGCCAATTCCCGTGATTGCCGGGTTCAGTCGACCGCATGCGGCGAAACGCCAGGAATACCTGCGTGCACGGTTGGTCCAGGACGCGCAGGGGAATGTGCGAGCTCAACTGGCTGGCAGCCAGAGCAGCGGCGTGCTTTCCAGTGTTTCACAGGGCAATGGCTTTGTGGTGCACCGTCTTGGGGAAAGTATTGAAGCTGGCGATGCTGCACCGTTTCTGTCATTTTCCGATCTGCTTTTCTAGGGCCTGTTAACACTAATTGAATTCCGGGCTGACTTGATCTGAATTCTTTGAGGCCGAGGAGACGGCTTCTATAATTGAAAATAAAGTAGTCCCGGCGAAGTGCCGGGGCAGAAATATAAGGAGAGGGCTCTATGGGTAATCGAGTGACTTTGGCGTTTCTGGGTGCTGCCAATACGGTAACCGGTTCCCGCTATCTGATAGAGGTAGACGAGCGGCGGGTGTTGGTGGATTGCGGGCTGTTTCAGGGATACAAGCACTTGCGGGAACGCAACTGGAAACCCTTTCCGGTGGATCCCGGCACAATTGAAGCCGTGTTCCTTACCCATGCCCATCTGGATCACAGCGGCTATCTGCCGAGATTGGTCAAAGACGGTTTTAACGGGCCGATATACTGTACCCAGGCAACACGCGACCTTTGCAAGATTTTGTTGGCCGATTCTGCACATCTACAGGAGGAGGAGGCGGAATACCGCAATCGCCATCAGTACAGCAAGCATCAGCCAGCGCTGCCGCTCTATACCCGGCAGGATGCGGAAAAGGCGATGAAGCAATTTGAAGTGGTGGGGTTCAGTTCCGTGGCAGATGCACGTTCAGGCGAGTCGACTGCGACGGTCACCATGGGTGATATCGAGGCAAGTTTTTATGCCAATGGCCATATTCTCGGCTCCGCGTTTCTGGATGTGCATGCGGGCGGCCGACATATTCTTTTCAGCGGCGATATGGGCCGTAGCAATGACCTGGTAATGCGGGCTCCGGAACTGCCAGTCTACTGTGATTATCTGGTGGTTGAATCCACCTATGGCAATCGTCTCCACGATAATCGCGACGTCTGGGACGTGGTGTCTGAAATCATTAATGACACGGTGTCTGCGGGTGGCTCTGTGCTGATCCCGACCTTTGCCGTGGGGCGTGCCCAGGCGATGCTCTACCTGATTACCGAGCTGCGGCAGCAGGGGCGAATTCCCTATTTACCGGTCTTTCTGGACAGCCCCATGGCGATCAGTGCCACGGAGGTCATGCTTCGGCACCATCGCTATCACCGGCTGAACAAGGCTTCCTGCCAGCAGCTGTCACGGGATGTCACCTTTGCCCGAACGGTGGAGGATTCCATTGCCATCAACCGGGTGCATGTGCCGGCCATTATTCTCTCGGCCAGCGGTATGGCAACGGGCGGACGGGTATTGCATCACCTGCAGCGAATGCTCGGTGATCATCGCAATGCCGTAATGTTTGCCGGTTATCAGGCACCGGGTACCCGGGGGGCCCGCCTGGTGGGCGGCGAGAAAAAAATCAAGATCTTCAATCGCTACCATGAGGTGAAAGCGCGGGTGGAATGTCTGGATTTTCTCTCCGCCCATGCCGACCGGCTGGAACTGCTGCACTGGTTGCAGCAAATGCCCGCCGCGCCAAAACGCTGTTTTGTCACCCATGGCGATGAAGAGGCAGCCGATCAGTTTCGGATCAGCATTGGCGAAGAGCTGGGCTGGGATGCCTGTGTGCCGGATATGGGCGACAAGGTGAAATTGTAATCAGGTCTGACTGACCCGCACGTCCACAGTGAATTGCTTCTCGCTCGACAGGGAGTTGCTGACAAAGCAGTTTTGCTCTGCCTTGTGCAACAATTTTTCGGCTTTTTCCCGATCCTCCCCAGCTGCAATCGTCAATTGCGCGAGGGTATTGATCCGGGTAAACAGGACTTTCTTTTCCACTTTATCCAGAACACCTTCACTGGTGCATTGGATTTCCAGCCAGTTCAGACCGGCTGCACGGGCGATGGACCTGAAGGTCAGTGCCAGGCAGTTGGCCACGGCACCCAGCAACATCTCTTCCGGAGTCCAGGTGTCGCCGGGCCCATCAAAATTCAATGGCGCAGCGACCTCCAGTGTGCAGTCATTTTCCAGTGTGGTGGCAAAGTTGCCCTGGGCTGTGCCGTAGGTCATTGCCTGGTACTGATGGGGTAGTGGTTGCATAAACGGCCTCTGATTCAGTTGTGCTGGTCCCAGCGCGCATTGCGCTGTTGATCAGTATTCTTTGCTTCAACCCATTGAGTGCTGCCATCCCGATAGTATTCTTTCTTCCAGAACGGCGCGTGGGTTTTCAGGTGATCCATAATAAATTCACAGGCGTTGAAAGCCGCTTCGCGATGGATACTACTGACACCGACGAAAACAATTTGATCACCGGGCAACAGGTCGCCGATACGGTGGACAATGCGGATATCGATCAATGGCCAGCGTTGTGCGGCCTGTTCGGCCGTCTGTTGCAGGGACGCTTCAGTCATGCCGGGATAATGCTCCAGGTGCATGAAGCCCAGCGGTTTATCGCCGGTGTCGCGCACCTGGCCGGTAAATATTGCGATACCGCCCACGTCGGTCCTATCGGCCTGTAACTGACGAATTTCCTGGCCTGTATCAAAGTCTGCGGCCTGTACCGCAATGGTTATCATCCGCCGGTCACCGGGGGGAACAGCGCCACTTCGTCGCTGTCCTCCAGTAATGTGTCACGGGTGGCCATGGTCTGGTTGACGGCGCACAGCAATGAACCCGCACTGAGAGCTTGTTGCCATTCTGATCCGCGCTGTTTGAGGGCTTCCAATAATTCAGCAATATTATTTGTCCCGGGAGCCAGCGGCAGCTCAATCTCGCCTGTCCCTAATTGCTCCCGTAGATTGCCAAAAAAAAGAATTTTCATGGGTTCGCTTTCCAGTGGCCGGATTTGCCACCCGCCTTTTCCAGCAGGCGGGTGGATTCAATCACCATAGCGCGGTCCACCGCCTTGCACATGTCGTAGACGGTCAGCGCCGCCACCGAGGCGGCGGTGAGCGCCTCCATTTCCACCCCGGTTTTGCCGTCCAGGCCACAGCTGGCGGTGATGCGCAGTTGGTTGCTGTCCTGCAGTAGTTCGAATTCCACCTTGATGGAGGTGAGCATCAGCGGGTGGCAAAGGGGGATCAGATCGGCACATTTCTTGGCGGCCTGAATGCCGGCGATACGCGCCACCGCCAGAACATCGCCCTTTTTGTGGCCTCCGCTGCCAATCAATGCCAGAGTTTCCGATTGCATCCGTACCAGTGTTTCAGCCGTGGCCTCACGGTGGGTAACGGCCTTGCCAGCCACATCCACCATGTGGGCATTGCCCTGGTCATCCAGGTGGGTCAGTTTGCGCATGTCGCTCAAGGGTACACTCCGCGATAATGATTCAGTGTGATCAATCATTTAATGTGATCATAGTCTAGCGCAACTGGAGCGGAAAACGCATTGCATCAGATCAAAGGGTTGTCTCTGAGGGCATTATCAGAATAGCCCGGAAATCATTGACATTGGTGCGGGTGGGACCGGTGATCAGCAGGTCTCCCATATCCCTGAACAGGGGATAACAGTTGTTGTTTTCCAGTTCCTTGCTGATATCCCAGCCCCTTTCCCGGGCGCGCTGCCAGGTTTCCGGGCTGAGGATGGCTCCGGCATTATCACCGGTCCCATCGATGCCATCGGTATCCGCTGCCAGGGCGTAAATGCCGGACGCGCCCCGCAGTGTGTTCGCCAGCGCCAGCAGGTATTCGCCATTGCGACCACCCTTGCCATTGCCTCGAACAGTGACGACCGTTTCACCGCCGGAAAGTATTACGCAGGGGGGTGAAACCGGGCCGTTTCCTTTTGCGATAGTCAGCGCCAGCGCCGCATGCTTACGGGCGACATCGCGGGATTCCCCGGTGATGTCATCCCCCAGCAGCAGGGTGTTGAACCCGGCCTGTTGTGCCTGTCTGGCGGCAGCTTCCAGTGATTGCCCGGCACTGGCAATGATCCGATAGTCGTGGTTGCTCAGTCTTGAATCGCCGGGCTTCGGGGTTTCCGAGTCGGGATTTTTCAGCCATGCGGCTATTGTTTCGGGTATCGGAATTCGGTATTTGTGCAATATCGACAGCGCCTCTGAGGAGGTGGATGGATCCGCTGTGGTGGGGCCGGAAGCGATGGTGGCTGAATCGTTTCCGGGTACGTCGGATACGGCCAGAGTCAGCAATCGGGCTGGCGTGCAGGCCAAGCCGAGGCGACCGCCCTTGATGGCGGAAAGGTGCTTGCGGACGCGGTTGATTTCATCGATTGTTGCACCGGATTTCAACAATGCCCGATTGATGCCCTGTTTATCGGCCAAACTGATTCCCGTGGCGGGCAGGGCCAGCAGGGATGATCCGCCTCCGGAGATCAGACAGATGACCAGGTCATCTGCGTCCAGATTCGCAACCAGTGCCAGTATCCGTTTGGCCGCCCGCTCACCCATGGCATCCGGTACCGGGTGACCGGCTTCGATCACCTCAATCCGTTGGAGTGGTTGGCTGTGACCGTAGGCCGTCACCACCAGCCCGCGCAACGGGCCGGACCAGTGTTGTTCAAGACAACTGGCCATCGAGCAGGCGGCCTTGCCCGCACCGATCACCAGCGCAGACTGGGCCCTGTTCTCCGGTAAAAAATCAGCCAATACCCGAGTCGGTTGAGCGGTTGCTACCGCAACATAAAACAGCTCGGTCAGCAGGGTGCGGGGATCCGGATCAACAATATTCATACTCGGGCCAGAGAGGGATGGATTGGATATACACTCATCATCCCACTGGTGTCTGGCCTGTGAAAGTGGATAATCAGGCGTTGTTTTATGGCTCGGGGAAATAGTGTGTCAGCCAAACAGTACATCGCCGCCCAGCAACTGCTCGACGATTCCTTCAGGTTGGGCTTGCAGGTGCTGGAAAGTGGTTTTCGCCCGCACTTTATCATTGGCGTCTGGCGGGGTGGGGCCCCGGTGGGGATCGCGGTTCAGGAGCTGTTGGCCTATTTCGGTGTGGAGACGGATCACATCGCCATCCGCACGTCTTTTTACACAGCGCCCGGCGAACGGGCCAAGGCGGTACGGGTGCATGGCCTGGGCTATGTGATTGACCATATCCGCAAAGCCGATTCACTGCTGATTGTGGATGATGTTTACGATACCGGGCTGAGCCTGCAACAGATTGTGGCGGATATTCGGCAGGACTGCGGCGATAATCCGCCAGAAATTCGCCTGGCGACGCCCTATTTCAAACCGGCCAATAACCGCACTGACCGGGTGCCGGACTATTACCTGCACGAGACGGACCGATGGCTGGTATTCCCCCACGAACTGGCGGGGCTTTCAGCACAGGAGTTGCTGAAATACAAACCCGGTATAGCGGCGTTGCGGGAAAAACTCTCGGCCCTAGGCAAATAGTCAGGTCAGTTTCTGGACAATCTGGCCCTGGCCACTTTGGAACCGGTTTCCCGGCCCAGTTGTTGGCTGATATAGGTTCCTGCCGCAATGATTTTATCCAGACCGACCCCGTGTTCAATGCCGAGGCCGTTGAGCATATAGACCAGATCTTCCGTGGCCACATTCCCCGATGCTCCTCTGGCGTAGGGACAACCGCCCAGGCCCGCCACGGAACTGTCTACCACCGCCACACCCTGTTGCAATGCAGCATAGATATTGACCAGTGCCTGACCGTAGGTGTCATGGCAATGAACGGCCAATTGTGGGATCGGTACAACCTCGCTGACTCCTTCAATTACCCGGCCGATACTGTCGGGAGTGCCTACACCGGTGGTATCCCCGAGGGAAATCTCGTAACAACCCATCTGCAACAGCCTTTCGGCAACCTGCGTCACCCGCTCTGCGGACACATTTCCTTCGTACGGGCAGCCTGCGACACAGGAGATATAGCCGCGCACACGCAGATTGGCCGCCCTGGCAGCAACCATCACCGGGGCGAATCGCTCCAGGCTCTCGTCAATCGAGCAGTTGATGTTCTTCTGGCTGAAGGTTTCCGAGGCGGCGGCAAAGATGGCCACTTCGCTAACCCCTACCTCCAGTGCGCGCTCGAACCCGGTCAGATTGGGGGTCAGGGCTGCATAGATGGTGTCCGGTTGACGTTCGATTCCCTGAAACACCTGTGCAGTGTCAGCCATTTGGGGCACCCGGCGCGGATTGACGAAGCTGCCAGCTTCAATGTAGCGCAGTCCTGCTTCGGCGAGCCGCCGAATCAGTTCAATCTTGACGGCCGCGCTGACCGGTTGGAATTCATTTTGCAGGCCGTCTCGCGGACCGACCTCGACAATACGGACTTTTTTGGGCAGGATCATGGTGTTTCAGCCAACC
>CATLZI010000114.1 GCA_950063125.1 uncultured Porticoccus sp.
GTTGAGCATATTCTCGGCCGGCAGGATGCAAAGAATTCTTCCGGGTGAGCATGTTGTTGTACCGACGAAACCCTTTCTTCAAAATTTATACAGCGCGCAGGTCAACCGAATCCTTATTCTGGCGTTAAAAGCATCACGTCTTTAATCACCAATGAGGAAATACCATGCGACGACTACTGTTACTGGCGGGCATTGTTCTCGCCACATCCAGCTTCGCCGAGACAACAACAAAATCCGATCAGCCCGGCGATAGAAAAAGTTATACCGGTTCCATGTTTCAAAATATGGATACTGACCAGGACGGCAATATATCAAGAGCAGAGTATGAAGCGGGCCTCCGGAAAAAAATGGAAAAACGCATGGCCCACTTCAACGCGATGGATGCAGATGGCAATGGGTTGGTGAGCAAAACCGAAGCGATGGAAGCCAAGAAGCGAATGAAAGCAGAATGGAAGGAAAAACGTCGCCTGCATTGCAATAAAGCCGATAAATAGGATTAACAATACCTGACAGCCCCGGTTATCAAATGACCGGGGCTGTTATATACCGCATCATCGTTAAGTCGACCACGCCTCACCCATGGTAGACATGCCCGTATGTTTCATGCCCACCAAATCCTTCGCTGTTGCTATTAGCTAAATACTTTTTTGCCCCAAATTACTCCGCACTCGTTTTTTTATCGCACCAAATTCAAACAAAAATTTCCCACCTGATGCCCTACAGGCCACCCATAACAACTAAAACAGCCATTATTAAATATATGGCACGGGTTATGCTTGTAACTTTTTGACACTACATCCTACTGGGTAATGAAGCCCGTGCGCGCCATCCTGCGTACGGGCTTTTTTTATTTTTGTTTTGGGGAAAACAAACTCGAGGAATTTCACATGAAACCGAGATCTGTTCGACTTTCAGCTTTTGCATTACTGTTTGGCCTCCACCCTTTGCTGATGGCAAGTGCTGAAGAAGCCACCAGTTTTTCAGAAATATTCACCAAGAGTGATACCAGTTTTACTTTTCGTTATCGATTTGAGCATGTGGATGATGAAAATGCCGAAAAGAATGCCAATGCATCCACACTCAAGTCTCGTATAACCTGGACTTCGGCCAGCTATCATGGCTTTTCCGGCTTACTGGAAGTCGATGACGTAAGCCACATTGGTGGCGAAAACTACGCGACACCCTCCAACGGGAAAGTCGGTGAATATCCCATCGTTGCTGATCCGGATGGCACCGATATCAATCAGGTCTATCTCAAGTATCAGCAAGATGGCTTTACCGGTACAGCCGGCCGCCAGCGCATTCTCCATTCCGGCCAGCGATTTGTCGGTGGTGTGGGTTGGCGCCAGAACGAACAGACCTATGACTCTGTACGGGTTCAATTGCCCATCGGGCCCGTCACATTGGATTACAGCTATATCTGGGATGTAAACCGAATTTTCGGGCCCGATACGGGTGGCGCACAACCGCGTCGCTACGACTCTGACTCACATGCGCTTTACCTTTCATTTTCGCCATTTGAAGGTCACAAGCTGGCCGCCTTTGCCTATCTGCTGGATTTTGACAATGCAGCGGCCAATTCATCGCAGACCTATGGTATTGAGTACAGTGGTGCCGTTGGCCCCATCACCCTGGCAGCCAGTGCCGCCAGCCAGACCGATTATGCCGATGGACCCATTGATTACGACGCCGACTACTACATGGCCGAGATTGGTACAAAAATCAAAGGTATCGGTCTGGGCATCGGTTATGAGTTACTGGGCAGTGATGACGGGATGAAAGCCTTCGGCACGCCCCTCGCCACTCTGCACAAGTTTCAGGGCTGGGCGGATCAGTTTCTGGTCACACCTGCCGATGGTATTGAGGACATTTACTTCAAGATGACCGGCAGCGTTGGCAAAACCAATCTGGCCTTTTTCTACCACGACTATTCCGCCGATGAGGGCAGCGCCGACTATGGCGAGGAATATAATGCCGTGGCAAGCTACCCGATCAACAAATACGTTGGCGTTGAGCTGAAGTACGCCAAATACGATGCCGATGAATTTTCCCAGGACACCGACAAAATCTGGTTTTCAGTCAATGTGAAGTTCTGATCCCCGAGCATCATCGTGGCATCTCTATCAGTGGCAGGCTATGATTCGACTGCCACTGATTTTTTCGCACTTTTAAACCTATCCTTCCAACGAATTACTTCAAATCGAGCCCCATGACACCACCTTCAGCCAGGGACCCCATTCGTATCATGCTGGTCGATGATCATGCCGAACGATCTGCCAGTGTCGAAGAAAAACTTCGGGATTCCGGTTTTGAAGTCATTTCGCGGCTGCCATCGGCGACCGGATTACTGTTCCAGATCGAACAGCATCAGCCAGATCTGGTATTGATCGACATTCAGTCGCCCGGTCGTGATGTGCTGGAAAGTCTCTCGGTGGTCAACCACCACAATCCGCGACCGGTAGTCATGTTTTCCCATGAGGAAGATCCCGCTTTTATCGAACAGGCCGTGGACGCCGGAGTGACCGCCTACCTGATGGATGAGCTGAACCCGGACCGCGTCAAACCGGTTATTGATCTGGCCATTGCCCAGTTCAAGTCCTACCAGTCCCTGCGCAGGGCCCTGGATGACGCACGCACCAAGCTTGCCAGTCAGTCTGTAATAGAAGAGGCAAAACAACTGCTGATGGCTCAACGCGGCATCAGCGAAGACAAGGCACACAAAACCTTGCGGTCACTCTCGATGGACACCAACCAGAGTTTGCCCGAGGCGGCTCGGTCAGTGATTAATATTCTGGGAAAGCCCAGTGGCAGCGCGAGATAATCATGCAGACAACTATCCATAAATTACCAACCGGCGAACGGCAGAATCTTAACATCGGCTATATGCGACTGAGTGACAGCGCGCCGTTGATCATCGCCCAGGAACTGGGGCTTTTTGCCAAATACGGCCTGGATGTGACGCTTTGCAGGGAGGTCTCTTGGGCCAATATCCGCGATAAACTGATCGCCGGGAATTTTGACGCCTGTCAGATGCTGGCACCCATGCCGCTGGTGACAACGCTGGGGGCTGCGGGGATACGCGCGCCGATTGTCACTGGGTTAGTGCTATCGCTCAATGGTAACGGGATTACCCTGTCCCGCCCCCTATGGGAACAAATGGTCAATCAGTCAGACATTCCCCTGCAGCCTAACCAACCCCTGGCAAGTGCCAGGGCGCTCAAAAAAGTATTGGATAAACAGCCCAGCAACCAGACAATCACCCTCGCTACTGTCCACTCTTTCTCCACGCACACACAATTGCTTCGTATGTGCCTCGAGGCGGGCGGTATTGATCCGGATCGCGATGTCAGGGTCATCGTACTGCCACCGGAGCAGATGGTGGATAGCCTGGCTCAGGGCGTAATCGACGGTTTCTGTGCCGGTGAACCCTGGAACAGTATCGCGGTGGAATATGGTGTCGGTGTACTGGCTACCACGGGGTTCCATGTCTGGAACAATGCACCGGAAAAAGTACTGGGTGTCATGGAGGAATGGCATACCCGCAATCCCGCCACTCACCTTCGGTTGCGGTTGGCATTGATGGAGGCCTGTCAGTGGCTGGCCGACATGGCCAATCGTGAAGCCACTGTGCAAATGTTGACTCGCCGGGATTATCTGGATTTGCCCACCAACTATTTGCGGCCATCACTGATCGGCAATCTGGTGTATGACCGCGGATGTGCGGCTGAACACCATCCGAATTTCCACGTTTTCGCCAGTTACAATGCCGGTTTTCCATGGCGATCCCAAGCGGAATTTCTTCTGCATCACTGTGAACCGCTGCTGGGCAAGGTTTTCGATCGCGAAAAAATAGTGTCTATCACGCAACAGTGTTTCCGGACGGATTTATACCGAGAAGCTGCCCGGTTGCTGGGTTACCCCACACCGGATCAGGACCACAAGAGTGAAGGGTCCCATGCTGAACCCTATTGGTTTAATGATCAGATTAAATTGGGTAGCGATCTGATGGTATCTCCCCAGGTGCTGCAAAAAAATCGCAACGACTAACCCTCCCCGCAACAACCAGGCCCAAAGTCACCTCTTGGTGCAACTCGACTGAAAAGCGCCCCAGAATTGTGCCGACGGCCCGGCTACTCCCTCCCCGCTCGTCTCAACATCCTGTTTTTGCCGACTTTATTATTTGGCATATATTTTGTATGCCTGATAGTTAAGACACCAATAACGCACCGATTGATACCGGTCCACTGGTATTAAGGGCAATGAAGCCCCCTGCACATAAAACCTGCAGGTGGGCTTTTTTTATGCAAGTGACATTCACAGTTGAGGTAGCCGTTAAATGAACAGCAATTTTCAAGACTCCCTGGTACAGAAAAGACTGAAATTTCCACAATGGATCCTGTTGACCCTGTCCTTTTTGGTCATGGGCAGTTGGGCACACGCCGAACTGGGACCGCCTGAAAAGGACGAGCTCAAGTTTGGCTTTATCAAGCTGACGGACATGGCACCTATCGCTATCGCCTACGAAAATGGCTATTTCGAGGATGAGGGACTCTACGTCACCATTGAGGCACAGGCTAACTGGAAAGTGCTGTTGGATGGGGTTATCGACGGCAAACTTGATGGCGCCCACATGCTCGCCGGTCAGCCCCTGGCGGCCACCATTGGCTTTGGCACCAAAGCCCACATCGTTACGCCGTTCAGTATGGACCTCAACGGAAACGGTATTACCGTTTCCAATGCTGTCTGGGAGAAAATGAAAGCCCACGTACCGATGGCTGAGGGCAAACCGGTCCACCCGATCAAAGCCGACTATCTGAAGCCGGTGGTCGATCAAATGCGGGCGCAGGGCACGCCATTTAAAATGGGCATGGTTTTTCCGGTCTCCACGCACAACTACGAGTTGCGCTACTGGCTGGCGGCCGGCGGTATTCATCCCGGCTTCTACGCACCACACAAGGGCGATACCAGCGGCAATATCAACGCCGAAGCCCTGCTGTCTGTCACACCTCCACCTCAGATGCCCGCCACCCTGGAGGCTGGCACTATTCACGGCTACTGCGTCGGCGAGCCCTGGAACCAGCAAGCGGTATTCATGGGTATCGGGGTTCCAGTGATCACGGATTATGAGATCTGGAAAAACAACCCGGAAAAAGTCTTTGGCATGACCAAGGAGTTTACCGAGAAGTACCCGAACACCACCGCCCGCCTGGTCAAGGCCATGCTCCGTGCCGCCAAGTGGCTGGATGAAAACAACAATGTCAACCGCCCTGAAGCCGTTGAAATCCTCTCCCGTTCGGAATACGTCGGCGCGGATTATGAAGTTATTGCCAACAGCATGACGGGAACCTTTGAATACGAGAAGGGTGACAAACGCGACGTACCCGACTTCAACGTGTTCTTCCGTTATTTTGCCACTTACCCCTATTACTCCGATGCCGTCTGGTATTTAACCCAGATGCGCCGCTGGGGACAGATTGCCGAGCCCAAAAGCGATGAGTGGTATTTCGAGACCGCCAGGAAAGTCTATCTCCCAGACATCTATGCCACCGCAGCCAAGGCATTGATTGCCGAAGGACTGATGTCTGCGGAGGATTTTCCGGACCTGGACAGCGAATCCGGTTTCAAACCGCCTCAATCAGAGTTTATCGACAACATCACGTTCGATGGCACGCAGCCCAACGCCTACCTGGAAAAATTTTCCATTGGTCTGAAAGACGAAACGCTCTGATGGGCAACGCTAAATCTTAAGTAAAGCACGGGCAGTCAAGGCTGCCCATTAGCCACCGAAGGATCTATTACATGACTGACCTTGCTGCTATTTTCAGGAATGAACAGGGAATCGCCCGCTTCTCTATCTCACAACTGAGCAGTATTGCCCGCACAGTGGGTAAAACCCTCGCCCTCCCTCTTGCTGGCATCCTGATTTTTTTAATGCTCTGGCAGGGTGTCGCCAACAATATCGATACCTCACTGGGGCAATTTCCGGGACCGGTGCAAGTCTGGGAGCAATCCAAAGGCTTGCTGGCCGAGCACCAACGGGAGCGGGAAAAAGCAGCCGCATTCTACCAGCGGCAAGAGGATAGAAATGCCAAACGGCTGGCCCAGAATCCCGATGCGGAAGTAAAAATTCGCAGCTATACCGGTAAAGCCACCTTCCTGGATCAGGTGATAACCAGCCTCTATACCGTGTCTTTCGGGTTTCTGATCGCCACAGTGATTGCGGTGCCGCTGGGCATCGTCTGCGGCTTGAGCGAAAAGGTGTACCAGTCGGTGAACCCGATCATTCAGACATTCAAGCCGGTCTCACCCCTGGCATGGCTACCGCTAGTGACGATGGTGGTATCGGCCCTTTATGTCACCGATGACCCCATGTTTGAAAAGGCCTTTCTGACCTCCGCATTTACTGTGGCCCTCTGTTGCCTTTGGCCCACCGTGATCAACACTACGGTGGGCGTCACCAGTATTGATCGCGATCTGGTCAACGTCAGCCGGGTTCTGCAACTGCCTTCGCTGGTGCACGTCCAAAAAATTGTTATCCCTTCCGCCATACCCATGATTTTCACCGGTATGCGGTTATCCCTGGCCACTGGCTGGATGGTATTGATTGCCGCCGAGATGCTGGCCCAGAACCCCGGTTTGGGAAAATTTATCTGGGATGAGTTTCAGAATGGCTCATCGGATTCGCTGGGTCGCATCATGGTGGCTGTGGTGACCATTGGACTGATCGGTTTTCTGCTGGATCGCCTCATGTTGATCCTTCAGAAACGCATCAGCTGGGACAAACAGGCCATTCTACGCTAACCGCGGCAGACATCAGTCAAGGAGCAACCCATGAAAACCGCCTCCACGATCTTTCTGCTGTTCG
>CATLZI010000115.1 GCA_950063125.1 uncultured Porticoccus sp.
CTCGTTGAGAACCCCTTCCAACCAGCGAATGGTGTTGATGTCGAGGTTGTTGGTGGGCTCATCCAGCAGCAGGATATCCGGGTCGGAAAACAGTGCCTGGGCCAGCAGGACCCTCAACTTCAGACCGGGGGCCACATCACTCATCGGACCTTCGTGCAGGGCTTCGGCGATACCCGCGCCCAGCAGAAAATCGCCAGCTCTGCTCTCGGCGGTATAACCATCCATTTCGGCAAACCGGGCTTCCAGTTCCGCCACCTTCATGCCATCGGCATCGGTCATTTCCGTCAGGCTGTAAATCCGGTCGCGCTCCTGCTTCACTTCCCAAAGTTCCGCGTGGCCCATGATGACCGTGTCAATTACCCGGTATTTTTCGAAGGCGAACTGATCCTGGTGCAGCGTACCAACCCGCTCATTCGGTGTGATGGACACGTTGCCGGCGGTGGGCGTAAGACTGCCGTCCAGAATTTTCATGAAGGTGGATTTACCACAGCCATTGGCACCGATCAGGCCATAGCGGTTACCTTCACCAAATTTAACGGAGATGTTTTCAAACAGCGGCTTGGCACCAAACTGCATGGTGATGTTTGCGGTCGAGATCAAGGGAATATCCTGAGCGTGATAAAACGAAAAAGATGGTGTAACGAAGGCTGCGGACTATACGCAGTTGTCGGCAATGCGTCGAGGGGTAGCCAAAAATATTTATAAAAAACAATGAGGTTTAATAATTTTCTCTATCTCAACCGGGCTGAACAGGCATTATTCACGCACCAACCCTAGGTGAGGGCTAATCGCTTTCCTCTGCATCGCGACGGCGCTGTTGCCGCTCCTCCTCTTCACTGAGAGCATAACTGATCACATCCAGAACCTGTGCCACATCGGCCTTTTGCAGATCCTCTGCAAAATAACCGGACAGTGGCACATCGGGATGCAAGTTACCGGCCTCATATAACGCCCAGATTTCCTTGCCAAACCGGGTGTCCAGCAATTCGGGAGCGAACTGGGCGTAATACTCGGTAATTTTCTGAACATCGCGCTCCAGCATAAACTCTGCGTGATTATTGGCAGAAGCATCGACGGCCTGAGGCAAATCAATGATTACCGGGCCAGACGCATCCTGCAGCACGTTAAATTCAGACAGGTCACCGTGTACCAGACCGGCACAAAGCATCCGCACCACCTCACGCATCAGTAAACCATGGTCGGTGATAGCCTGCTGACTGGACATGGTAATTTCACTGAGTCGTGGCGCCACATCGCCGTCGCTGTCAGTGACCAACTCCATCAGCAATACACCATCGACGCAGCCGAAAGGTTCCGGTACCCGCACCCCGGCGGCAGCCAGGCGATACAAAGCTGACACCTCGGCATTCTGCCAGGTTTCCTCCTGCTGCTCGCGACCGTAACGGGTACCTTTTTCCATGGCTCTGGCACGGCGTCCACTGCGCACTTTTCGGCCTTCCTGATATTGCACGGCTTTTTTGAAGCTGCGTTTATCCGCTTCCTTATAGACTTTCGCGCAGCGGAGCTCTCCGCCACTGCGCACCATGTAGACAGTTGCCTCTTTGCCACTCATCATCTGGCGGATGACTTCATCCACCAAACCATCGTCAACCAGAGGCTGTAAACGTTTCGGAATTTTCATGGCGCCTTATAGCATATTTGCCGATGGATAAGTTGGTTTCCAGGGTATAAAACCCGCGTGAAACAGGGAAAGGCTGTATCCGTTGGACTCAATAGATACTGAACAGCAGGAAGACGGTAAGCAGTACCACAACCCAGGTCACGACACTGCCCGTTGGCCAGGTGCGCGCCAGCATCCCTTCGGGGCCATGGTGCCGGCCTATATAGGTCCAGATGATGGAAAATACCCGGCTAGAAGCATTTCGCAAAGCCGTATTGAGACAACTGAACAGACGGATTAACCGATTCATCAGAGACAGGATAAGCCGACGATACACCCAGTCAAAGTCAAGACTGATGGTCAGAGTGCGCCTCATCAACGGCAACAAAGCAAAGAAAGCCAGCCCGGAGAAAAGCAGCAATTGCAGCTGGGTCACCAGATGCGATGCGGTATAAGGCACATAATCCACGGGATAGGGAAGCAGACGATAGAGCCACTCCGGGAAAACACCCAACAAAATACAGGCGGCGGCCAACAGAACCATGGCTGCGCGCATATTCCAGGGCGGATCCTTGGGCCGAAGCCCCGAGTCCTTCTGGAAAAATACAAACCAGGGAAACTTGATACCAGCGTGCAGAAAGACACCTGCGGAGGCGGCCAGCAACAATAACCAGACCATCATCAAATGCTGGTCGGCGGCAGACTGGGAAATCATCGACTTGGAGATAAAGCCCGAGGTAAACGGAAATGCCGATATCGCCAGGGCACCGATAATGCCACACAGTGCAGTGAGCGGCATCGAATGGTAAAGCCCGCCCAATTCACTGCACTTGCGACGCCCGGTCATATACAGCACTGACCCCGCGGACATCAGCAACAGCGCCTTGTAGATAATATGGGCAAAGGCATGGGCCGACGCACCATTGATGGCCATTTCGGTACCGATGCCGATACCGCAGACCATGAAACCCACCTGGTTGACGATGGAATAGGCCAGGATACGGCGCATATCGTTTTCCAGCAGGGCATAGATGATCCCGTAGAAAATCATGTAGAGACCAATCCAGATCAGGATTTGCTGACCCGGGAACAACAGTATCAGTGCCAGCACAGCGGTTTTGGTGGTGAAGGCCGATAAAAATACCGAGCCACTGGGGCTGGATTCCGGGTATGCATCCGCCAGCCAGGCGGATAATGGCGGTGCCGCGGCGTTAATCAACACACCTATCAGAATCAGCCAGCCATCAATATTGGTCAGCGGGATCGGCTGAATCTCAATGGAACCGGTGTGAACCATCACCCCCTCAATACCGATTTTCAACAGTACACCGCCCACCAGGTGCATGATGGCGTAGCGTATCCCCGCCTTTCGCGCGCCCTCGGTGCCACCACACCACACCACAACGGTCGAGAAAATGGCCATCAGCTCCCAAAACAGGAACATGGTAATCAGATCCCCGGCAAAGGAAACACCGATAGCACCTGCCGCGTAAGCCTGGGCGGCGGCGAGTTCCCACCACTTCGCCTGGCGGAAGGCAAACAGCCCGCCGACAAACGCCATGATGGCAAAAATAGTCGCAAACAGGCGACGTAGGGGGCTCGACTCAACCAACTGAATCTCGTACTGGAGAAACTGCGCGGTCAGCTGAATACCGTCGTCCATCTGCCAGATGCCCTAGAGTGTCAGCAGCGGGGCGCCCAGCACAACCAACGGCCGCAACGGAGCCCTTATCGGCCCGATCAGGAAAGCGCCGAGAATGAGAATCAATGCGGGCGGAAAAATTAATTCAAACATCGTCGTCGTAATAATTATCGGGCCGTTTCAAAAGGTATCCGAGCAGTTTCGCGAATACCACCATCAGGGCACATGAAAGAAAACCAAAAGCGGCGCTGAAACCAAACCATCCGTCAAAACCGAAGTGGCCGTGTACCGAAACAAACAGCTGAACGACAACCGTCGCAGCCAGTATCAGACCAAAACCCCACCAGAGTTTTTTATGGTTTTCCGGCCGGTAGAGCCAGCTTTTTTTCGCGCTATTTTGTGCGCTGTCACGGTTATTCATTGGGGCACCCCCAGTACTGCCATTTCAAAGGCAACCAATGGACCATTCAGGAAAAATACCAACAGCGTCAGCAACGCCGTGACGCAGATTGCCCCCACCATGGGTAGGGGCGCCTCGCCATGGGGTTTAGGTGGCGCAACTGACTCCTTGCGAAAGTAAGCCCTGAAAATAATCGGCAGAAAATAGGCCGCATTGAGACCTGTAGAAAGCGTTAGCACAATTAGCACAAAATAACTGTCAATCTGAAACGCACCGGCAATCATGTACCACTTTGAAACAAAGCCGCCGGTAGGAGGGACACCGATCATGCTGAGTGCCGCTATCGCAAACGCACCCATGGTAATTGGCATCCGAAACCCGATGCCATCCAGTTGGTTTATCTCGGTTTTTTTACTGGCTATATAGATCGCACCCGCCGCAAAGAACAGTGTGATCTTGGCTACCGCGTGGGCAAAGATATGCACGATGGCACCAATCTCTGCAAGGGGCGTGAGCACTAGAACCGCCAGCACAATGTAAGACAACTGCGAGACCGTCGAATAGGCCAGCATGCGTTTTATATTGGTTTGCCGGAGGGCCAGGATGGATGCCACAACAATGGTAAACCCGGCGATATAAACGGCAATCACTTCGTGTGGCACTTCCACCAGGAAGTCTAACCCGAAAATATAGATCACCACTTTGGCAATGGTGAACACGCCGGCTTTTACCACAGCCACAGCGTGGAGCAAAGCTGACACTGGTGTCGGTGCCACCATCGCAGCGGGCAACCAGCGATGCACCGGGATCAGCGCGGCTTTACCAACACCAAACATGAACATCAACAGCAGAATGGTGGCACCGACACCACCGATGTTGCCCTCAAGGATACCGCCGGGACGGAAGTCCAGAGTGCCAGCAACAAAATAGGTCCATATTATGGCCGGCAAGAACAGCCCGATGGAAGTCGCCAACAGAATACCCAGATACGTTCTTGCTCCGGCGCGGGCCTTGTCGTCACCCTTGTGAGCAACCAGCGGATAAGTGGACAGGGTTAATACTTCATAGAACAGAAACAGGGTCAGCAGGTTGGCCGCAAACGCCACCCCCATCGCCCCGAAAATTGCGATGGAGAAACACACATAAAACTGGGTTTGGCGCTTTTCTTTGTTAGCTCGCATATAACCTATGGAATAAACCGAGGTAACGAACCATAGCCCACTGGCTATTTGCGCAAAGAGAATCGACAGGGGTTCCGAGTGAAGGGCAATGTGCAAACCGGGCAAAATCTCCCACAGCTCCACATAAAGTGCGGCGGCCTCCTCACCACCCCGCTCAAGGGCCCCGTGCACCTGCATAACCAGGTAGAAGAGAACGCCCGCTGTGGATAAAGTCACCGCTTCCCGGAGGTTTGGCCAACGGCCACACAAGGCGATCAGCAAAGCGCCGCAAAGCGGGATGACCAGGGTAAGCTGCAGGGCCAGAAGTGCTGTCACAAACCACCCCCGAACAGCATTTGAGCTGCACTATCCGACAGATAGATCGGCAGGCGCGTATCAATACCAAAGTAGATATTGGCCAGTGCCAATATGGCGGTTGGAATCAACAGCGACAGCGGGGCTTCTCCGCAAACCTCACCCTCTCCTTCCCTAAAATAGGCCACTTCAATCAGTCGCCAGATATAAATAACAGCGAGCAGGGAACCCAGCAACACGGCAATAATCAGCGGCCACCAGTCGCGCTCGAACGCCGCCAGAACCAGATACCACTTACTGATAAAGCCAACAGTACCGGGCACACCAATCAGACTCAGACCGCCGATCACGATAATTGCCATAGTCCAGGGCATGCGCTGGCCCAGCCCGGCGAAATGCCGTATATCGGCACTGCCGAAACGAAACACAACTGCAGCCAACGCCAGAAAAAGCGCACCCTTCATCAATGCATGGTTGAACAGGTGCAGGAGCGTTGCCTGCAATCCGGTGACGGTACCAACGCCAATACCAATGATCATGTAACCAATCTGCGCCACACTGGAATAGGCGAACAGGCGTTTCACATTGGGCTGCTGGATGGCCACCAGGGATGCCACGAACACCCCCACCAGGCCGAGCACCAGAAAGATGCTGTGCAGCGGCAACACGGATGCGGCAAACCCGACCCCAAACACGGAAAAATGAAAACGGATCAGCAGATAAACCGCCACTTTCGTTGCCGTAGCCGCCAAAAACGCGGTCACGATTGACGGCGCGTAGGCATAGGCATTAGGCAGCCACAAATGCAGCGGGAACAGCGCCAGTTTCAGACAGACACCCACCATCAGAAAGGCAAATGCCGTAAAGGCTGTGGCAGAGCTTTCCAGCGCTGGCAACCGATTCGCCAGATCCTGCATATTCAGGGTGCCGGTGAGGGCGTACAGAATACCCACACCGAACAGGAAAAAGGTTGCGCCGACCGTGCCGATAATCAGATAGCGGTAGGATGCCAACAGAGCGCCCCGGCTTTTGCCGAGCGAGACCATGGAGTAGGTGGCGAGCGAGGAAATCTCCAGAAATACGAACACGTTGAAGATGTCGCCAGTGGCCACAATGCCAAGCAAGCCCGACATACAAAGCAGCATCAACACCACAAAGGGCGTCTGCCGTCCGGGCACCAATTCGGCTTCCAGACTGGGTCGCGAGCCGACAATGACTAGTGCACCGATGGCACTGATGACCAGCAGCACGTATGCGCTTAGGGCGTCGATGCGGTATTCAATACCCCAGGGCGCTTCCCAGCCCCCCAGTGCGTAACTGATCACCGAACCGTCGGCAACCTGTTGCAGCAGTGCGATGCTGATGGCTAATGATACGAAGCTCGCCAGACAGGCCAGAAGCCAGGCTGCGCGGCTGCGCTCGAAAATCAGACAGGTCGGGGCGGCCAGCAAAGGCACGACCACCTGCAATATGGGTAGGTGGGCTAGCACGGCTTGTCGTGATCCTTAAGTTC
>CATLZI010000116.1 GCA_950063125.1 uncultured Porticoccus sp.
GATATCAATGCCCATCGCTACAGCGACATTGAAATCGCCAGTTTTCTGAGTGTTTGCGCCGGCAACCGCCTGGATATTGATGAAATCATCGGCCTTACCAACGCCATGGTGGCTTGTGGACAGGTCCTGTCCTGGCCCGGGCATGACATGGTACTGGATAAGCACTTCATCGGCGGATTGCCGGGCAACAGAACCACACCACTTGTGGTGTCCGTCGTCAGCGCTGCTGGATTTCTGATGCCCAAGACGTCGTCCCGCGCCATTACCTCCCCGGCAGGCACTGCGGACACCATGGAGACACTGATGGACGTGGATCTGGCGTTGCCGGCAATCCGCCGGGTGGTGGCCCACGCAGGTGCCTGTCTCGCCTGGGGCGGTGCAGTCAATCTCAGCCCGGCAGATGACTTGTTGATTCGCATTGAACGCGCCCTGGATCTCGACGGCGAAGGGCAAATGGTCGCATCCGTGTTGTCCAAGAAAATCGCCGCTGGCGCCACCCATGCCATTGTGGACATTCCGGTGGGAGAAACTGCAAAAACCCGTACTCTCAAGGACGCTGAACGGCTGTCGTCATTGTTTACCCAAGTGGGAGCGGAGTGTGGAATCCATATTCTCTGCGTGATATCCGATGGCCTGCAACCCGTGGGTCGGGGAATCGGACCTGCCGAAGAAGCAAGAGATGTTCTCGCGGTACTTCGTAATGAAACAGATGCTCCCCAGGATCTGCGGGAGCGGGCATTGTTTCTGTCG
Source organism: uncultured Porticoccus sp. (assembly GCA_950063125.1). Classification (GTDB taxonomy): domain Bacteria; phylum Pseudomonadota; class Gammaproteobacteria; order Pseudomonadales; family Porticoccaceae; genus Porticoccus. The sequence continues at coordinate 751 of CATLZI010000116.1, forward strand.
GCCAAGCTGCTGATGTTGGCCAGGAATTGTGCGCTTGAGACGGCGCATGAGGAAGCCCGTACACTGCTCGACAACGGTTCCGCGTGGCAACAATTTCAGCGCATTGCCACTGCCCAAGGCGGACTGAAAACGTTACCCGAAGCCAGATTCCAACATGAAGAGTATGCTGGTAAACGCGGCATCATTGCCAGAATCGACAACAGGCAGCTGTCGCGCCTGGCGAAACTGGCTGGCGCGCCTTTTTCTCCCGCAGCCGGATTGCGGTTGCACGTCCAGCTGGGTAGCCAGGTGGAACCCACGTCGCCACTGTTCACTCTGTTTGCCGATAGCGGGGGCGAACGGGACTATGCCCTGGATTACTACCGGCACCAGGCGGCAATCTTTTCCATCGAGGAATCCCTATGACTGTACCTGACATGTCACAGCAGCCGAACGCGCTGGCGTTTTCTCTGAATCTTCATCCCTTGGCCACTAGTCTCGAAGAGGCGATAGGTGCCGAATCGGGGCGTATTGAAAGTCGTTCCTTCCCCGATGGGGAGACCTATCTGAAAGTGCTGTCTTCCGTCCGCGGTCGTCCCTGCCTGATCGTTGAAGAACTCTCTCATCCCAATGCCAAGTATCTGCCGTTGGTCTTCCTCTCCGAGACGCTGCGTGAACTCGGCGCCGCTTCCGTGGGACTGGTGGCGCCTTACCTGAGTTACATGAGGCAGGATCGGAGGTTCGTCGACGGTGAAGCTGTCACCTCCCGTCTGTTCGCCCGCTCCCTATCCCGCCATTTCGATTGGCTGGTCACGGTGGATCCCCACCTGCATCGTTACCATGCTCTTGACGAGATATATTCGATTCCCAGCCAAGTGGTTCAGGGGGCGCCAGCGTTGTCAAGGTGGCTCAAAACCCAGGACCAGCTGTTGCTGGTCGGGCCGGACGAGGAAAGCCGCCAGTGGGTGTCGAAAATCGCCCACTACAGCGGGCATCCCTATGTGGTCGCCGCCAAGGAGCGTCATGGCGACCGCAAGGTCAAAGTCATATTACAGCCTCTGGACGATTTCCACGGGAGAACGCCAATCATTATCGACGACGTCATCTCCAGCGGACAAACCATCCTGGAATGCATGAAAGCACTGCAATTCCAAGGCTTTCACAATATCCAGTGCGCGGCCGTTCATGGCATTTTTGCCGACGGCGCAGATGAAGCGCTCATGGTAGCCGGTGTTGAATCATTGATTACCACCAATACTATCCCCCATGCCTCCAACGCGGTTGATATAACAGCCTTGCTGGTAAAACCGGTGATGCAATTTCTGCGCAGCCTGGAGAAGACGACATGAAAATCACATTCCTGGGCGGAACCGAAACGGTTACTGGATCGAAATTCCTGCTCGAAACCGTAAGCACGCGCGTCCTGATCGACTGCGGGCTTTTCCAGGGTTACAAGTGGCTGCGGGAACGTAACTGGCAAGCTCCGCCTGTGGATATCGATACTCTCGATGGCATTATGTTGACCCACGCGCATCTGGATCATTCAGGCTACATACCCGTAATGTATCAACGAGGCTATAGGAGGCCGGTGTATACGCATCATGCGACCAAGGCCCTGTGTGAAATTCTGCTGGAGGACAGCGGCCACATTCAGGAAGAAGACGCCAAGTTCTTCAATCGGCACAAGCTTGGCAAACATGCTCACCCGGAACCGCTGTACGACAAAGCCACTGCCAAGGCGAGCCTGAGTCTGTTTCGATCGGTTGAATTTGGAGAGGTGGTCACAATTGGCGATATCCACTTTCACTTGCAGCCCGCTGGCCACATTCTCGGCGCTGCCAGCATCATCGCGGAAAGCGGAGGCAAGGTCGTTGGCTTTTCCGGCGATGTAGGCCGACAGGACGATATTCTGATGCGTCCACCCGAACCCTTGCCCAGACTCGATATGCTATTGCTGGAATCCACCTATGGCAATCGGCGTCACGATCAGGAAAATCCCGCTGAGCGTCTCGCACACATTGTCAATCGGGTGGCCGCCAGCGGTGGTGTGTTGCTGATTCCCGCCTTTGCCGTGGGCAGAGCCCAGGCATTGCAACATGCACTGACTGGCCTGATGGATTCCGGCAAGATTCCCCGGCTACCCATTTTTCTGGACAGTCCGATGGCTATCAATGTCTCCAACATCTATTGTCACTATATCGATCAGCACCGCTTGCAAACCGAACAGTGCATGCGCATGTGCGAGAACGTCACCTATACCCGTTCCGTGGATGAATCAAAGGCCCTGGCTGGGAAGGCTTTTCCCCACATCATCATCGCCGGCAGCGGCATGGCGACAGGCGGGCGCATTCTGCACCATTTCAAGCGGCTGTTGAGCAATGCCAGAACGACCGTCTTGTTCAGCGGCTATCAGGCCGGGGGAACCCGGGGGGCCAAGATGCTCGAAGGTGCTGAGTCGGTGAAGATCCACGGGCAATGGATTCCGTTGCGCGCCAGGGTGGAGATGATACCGGCGCTGTCCGGCCATGCCGATTATGTGGAACTCACCCAGTGGTTGGGGGCCTCCGATTTATCCCCTTCCACCCCTATCAAGCTGATTCACGGAGACCCGGAGGCACTGGAAGGATTGCGAAACCATCTCCGTGCGCATACCGATTTTTCCGTCGATGTCGCCAGCTATCGATCAATCGTCACTGTGTGATTCTAAGGAGCTTGATACCACTACTATGAGAACAGACAAGAACAACATGGAGCCATCGCTGTTCGTCATTTTTGGCGCTACCGGCGATCTATCCAGGCGCAAACTCCTTCCTGCCTTGGCGCGTTTAGACGAGAGCAGTCAGCTTCACGAGCGCTTTAATATTCTTGCGGTTGGTCGCTATTGCCTGGATGAAAATGTCTTCCGGGCAACGGTGTGCGATACTCTTCAGCAGGCAGGAATCTCTGCCGAACGATCCCTGTCCTTCGTAGCGCGAATTCATTACCAACCCATCTTCGAAGGCAATGACGGTGACTATCAAGAGCTTGCCAAACGCCTGACCGAACTCGACAAACTATTCGACATTCCACACAACCATGCCTTTTATCTAGCGCTACCACCACAGGCTCTTTCATCTACGGTTGCAGGCCTCGCCGCCGCAAAGCTTAACCGCAACAGCCAGGGCTGGACGCGACTGGTGGTTGAAAAGCCGTTTGGCAGGGATTTTATTTCTGCCCAAGCACTGAACAAGCTTATCCATGAGCACTTCGATGAGAGTCAGATTTATCGCATCGATCACTATCTCGGCAAGACAACAGTACAGAACCTGCTTGTTTTCCGTCTTGCCAACGCCTTTATCGAGTCATCGTGGAATCGCGACCGCATTGATGCCGTGCAGATCACGGTAGGAGAAGAGATCGGGGTCGATAGACGCGCGGAGTACTATAACTCCACAGGGGCGTTGCGGGATATGGTGCAGAACCATCTCACCCAGTTACTTACCCTGGTGGCCATGGATACCCCCGCATCCTTTTCAGCCGATGCTATCCGCAATGAAAAGATCAAGGTCCTTAACAGTATCAGACCCATTACCACTGCCAACGCGATACTTGGCCAGTACACCGCAGGCGAGATGCGAGGCAAGGCGATAAAGGGTTATCTGCAGGAAAGCGGCATTCCAGCCGACTCACAAACTGAAACATTCATTGCCCTCAAGCTATATATCGATTCATGGCGATGGCAGGGGGTACCGTTCTACCTGCGCACCGGGAAGCGAATGCCTCACAAGCTTTCCCAGATTGCCGTTCGCTTCCGCGAAGCTCCCATAAAGTTTTTTGAACAATATGGATGCGCTGGCGCCACCAGTAATGTCCTCATCATAAACTTGCAACCTGACGAGGGCTTCTCATTCTTTTTCTCCATCAAGCGTCCCGGAACGACCCTGGGCCTGGAGCGCATCCCCCTCCGTTTTCAGTACGCAGACCACTTCAATGGCGGCATTCCCGATTCCTACCAAGCGCTGCTTCTCGACATTCTCATCGGCGACCAGTCCCTCTTCGTCCATTGGAAAGAGGTTGAAGAATCGTGGCGAATATATACCCCAGTCATCGATCACCCGCAGAAAGTGAACCTCTATCCAGCGGGCACATGGGGTCCCATGGAAGCGAATGTTTTTTCTATTTCTGAATGCGCTCTTGAGATGGGATGCAAGACATGTGCGTAATCGGAATTCCAGTGCTGAATGTGCCATTGTCCGATGTGGAGAGACACCATGACTGAAAAAAAGGAATACGAGTTTGGCGTGATCGGAATGGCAGTGATGGGTCGAAATCTGGCCTTGAACATGACGGATCACGGAATCCGAGTGGCAGTGTACAACCGCAGTTCCGAACCTACCGAGACGGCGGTCAAACTAAGCGGCGGCAAGCTCCACGGCACCTCATCTCTCGTGGAGCTGGTGAGTTCATTGGGGCGACCGCGCAAAATCCTGTTGATGATCAAGGCAGGCGAGGCTATCGATGCAGTCATGGAGCAACTGGCGCCGCTTCTGGATGCAGGCGATATTGTCATCGACGGTGGTAACTCCTGGTATGAAGACACCCGTCGCCGCGAAAAGAATTACCTCAGCGCCGGGATAAAGTTCTTTGGCGTGGGTGTATCCGGTGGCGTTGACGGCGCCAGACATGGACCCTCGCTAATGCCGGGCGGTGATCGCACAGCGTACCAGGCACTCAAACCAGTCTTTGAGGCGATCGCCGCCAGAACCGAATCCGGTCCTTGCGTGACCTATGTCGGCCCTGACGGGGCGGGCCATTTTGTGAAGATGGTACATAACGGCATAGAGTATGCCGACATGCAGTTCATTGCCGAAGCCTACCACTTACTCAAAGATGTGGCAGGCCTGCACCCCGATAAACTGGAGGATGTTTTCAATGAGTGGAATCTGGGTCCGCTGGAATCATTCTTGATCGAAATCACGGCGAAGATATTCGCTGTTAAGGATCCCGCAGGTGATGGGTACTTGATAGATCAGATTCTGGATAGCGCTGAGCAAAAGGGAACAGGCCTTTGGACCGCCAAAGTGGCTTTGGAACAGGGCGTGGCCATTCCTAGCATCATTGCCGCTATCGATTCCCGGGCGTTGTCCTCCCAAAAAGCGGAACGGGTTCGCGCCAGCAGCTTGTTACCAGCGCCTAACGAGCCAAGGCATATGGGAGATACTCGAAAACTCATTCAGCAGATACATGATGCCCTCCTCGCTTCGAAAGTTGTCGCCTACGCCCAAGGCTTGTCCCTTATCGGTACGTTGTCATCGAGGAACGCCTGGGGTATCGATCTAGGTGAAATCGCCCGCATCTGGAAAGGCGGCTGTATCATCCGAGCCCGTCTCCTCAATCTCGTTACCCAGGCTTATGATCGTGATAACGCACTTCCAAACCTCCTTCTGGACGCAGGAATTCGCGAGGTGATCGAGTCGCGGCAGGTGGCCTGGCGAGAGGTGGTATGCCTTGCACAAACTCATGGCATCCCCGTCCCGGCAATGGCCTCGGGGCTCGCGTATTACGATAGCTATCGTTGCGCGGAGTTACCGCAGAATCTTATCCAGGCGCAGCGCGACGCCTTCGGCGCCCATACCTATCGACGCAAAGATGATGGCAGCGGCAAGGTCATTCATACGGAATGGCTGGACTAGAAGTGTTGTGTTGGCGCGTTTCCTGCGTGCTAAGCATTGCGTTTGTCGATGCTCAGCACACAGGTCTGGTTTACCGCCGGGCTGAGCCAATTTATGAGTCGCACGGAGAATATGGAAGTCGATATTCCCAGTTGATGGAGGTCATGCCTATGAGATAACCAGATCGCTCACGGTAGCAATTTGAAACCGTACCGAAACCATTAATTTACTGACACGTTGGAGAAAACCTATGAAACCTTCAAATATTGC
>CATLZI010000117.1 GCA_950063125.1 uncultured Porticoccus sp.
CCCATGGTCGGTGTGCCGGATTTACTGAGGTGGCTCTGTGGGCCATCGTTGCGCACCGACTGCCCGATCTGCAGATGGTTGAGCCGGCGGATCATCATCGGACCCAGCACCAACGACAGTCCCAACGCGGTGAGCGCACCGAGAATGCCGCGAAATGTCAGGTACTTCACCACGCCGAAAACGGTGAAGTACTGTGTCAGGTAGTCTGCCAGTAAAAGCAACATGGCTAGTGTTCCCCCAGTTCCGTTATCATCTTCACCACAGTGTCCATGGCCATGAAACGCGAGCCCTTCACCAACACCACAGCATCTTTATCCAGCAGGCTATTCAACCTTTCCAGCAGCTGCTCCTTGCTGTCTAAATGTTCTGCCCCTTTACCAAATTCGCGAACCGTATTGATCGACAAAGGCCCGACTGCGAGCAGGTGGGAGACACCCTTTTCAGCGGCATAACGCCCCACTTCGCCATGCAGCGAGGCTTCGTTGTCGCCCAGCTCACCCATGTCACCCAACACCAGAATCTGTTTTCCGCTGATGCTCATGAGGGTATCCACCGCAGCTTTTACGGAACCGGGATTGGCGTTGTAGGTGTCATCAATCAGCGTGCCGCCAGTGGCCAACATCTGCCTGTGCAGGCGACCCGGCACTGCCCGGACTTTATTCAGGCCGGTGGCAACTGCACCGAGGTCGGCGCCCGCTGCGTGGGCACAGGCCGCCGCTGCCAGTGCGTTGGCAACGTTGTGGCGACCGCTCACCGCCAGCTGCACGGCCGCTTCGCCGACGGGGGTCACCAGCACAAAGGAGAAACAGCCCTGCGGGTCTGGCACCATGGCTTTGGCATAAAAATCAGCGGATTCACTGACGAGGGAGTAGCTGACCACTCTGGCCAGGGTGGCTGCACGCCATTGGGGCGCCCAGCTTTCATCGAGATTGATTACGGCGGTGCCTTCGGAACAGACGCCGCTGTATATTTCTCCCTTCGCACTGGCAATCCCTTCCAGGCTGCCAAAACCCGATACATGTGCGGGCAGCACATTATTTACCAACACCACATCCGGCTTGGCCAGACTGCATAAATAGCTGATTTCCGACGGCCCACTGGCACCCATCTCGATCACGGCAAAACGGTGTTTGGCAGTGAGGCTGAGCAGGGTCAGTGGCACACCAATATGGTTGTTCAAATTGCCTTTTGTGGCCAGTACGGAGCCGCATTCGCCGAGAATAGCGGCCACCATTTCCTTGACGGTGGTTTTGCCGCTGCTGCCTGTAATCGCCACCACCGGCCCGTGGAAGCGACGGCGGTTTAACAGTGCGAGCTGGCCAAGTGCCACCGTGGTATCCGGTACCACCCACTGGGGCAGATTGATGTCTCTGTCGGCGTATTCCACCACCATCCCCGAGGCCCTGGTGGCCACCTCGGGCAAAAAATTGTGGGCATCAAAGTGCTCACCGCGCAGGGCGACAAACACATCGCCCTCATGGATATGGCGACTGTCCGTACTGACCGCGCTAAATTCACAATCGGGGTACATGAGTGTGCCGCCAAACGTTTGCGCGGCCATCGTCAGGGTCATCGGCTGAATCATCGACATCCCCCTCGCTGGCGCAATGCCAGCCTGGCCTGCGCCTGATCGCTGAACGGCAACCGCTCGGCACCGATCAACTGGTAGTGTTCGTGCCCCTTGCCGGCAATCAGCACGACGTCGGCATCGGCCGCTTCCCAGACTGCGCTCTGAATGGCCAGGGCGCGATCGGCAATGGCATCCACCGCTGCACCGGCTGCAACGCCCCGAACAATATCGGCAATGATTTCGCCGGGCTTCTCGCTGCGCGGGTTGTCACTGGTCACGATGGTGCGGTCAGCCAGCTGGCTGGCGATTGCACCCATTTGCTCGCGCTTGCCCCGATCGCGATCACCACCACAACCAAATACACACCACAGCTGGCCTTTACAGTGTTCGCGCAAGGTGAGCAGCACCTGCTCCAGGGCAGCCGGTGTGTGGGCGTAATCCACTACCACTGTAGGCCCGGCACCCTTGGTGATTTTCTCCATACGACCTGTCACTGGCTGCAAACCCGGCAGCGCGTTCAACACCTGTTCCAGGGTCAGACCCTGAATGCAGGCAGCGGCCAGCACGGCCAGCAGATTTTGTAGATTAAAGCGGCCCAGCAGGGAACTGGCGAGCTGTCCATCACCCCAAGGCGTGGTCACATTGGCTTGCAGGCCACTGTCGGAAAATGTGATGTCCGAGGCATACACTGTGGCGGCGGGATTGCTCAGTGAGTAAGTCGTCAACGCGACGGACGGGGGTAGTCGCAGAATCATTTCTGCGCCGACCGGGTCGTCGATATTGATTACCGCGTGAGCCAGCCCGGGCACGGTGAACAGCCGCGATTTGGCATGGGCGTAATTCACCAGATCACCGTGATAATCCAGGTGATCCCGGCTCAGATTGGTGAAGACTGCGGTATCAAATTCAATGGCCGACACCCGGCATTGATCGAGACTGTGGGAAGACACTTCCATCGCCACACGGTCTATCGATTGATCGGCAAAATCCGCCAACAGCGCCTGCAGCGTGATGGCATCCGGTGTGGTCATACCGGTTTCAGTGAGGGCCACCTGACCCTCGCGCACCACACCGCAGCCCAGTGTGCCGATCACCCCGGCCGGGTAACCCGCCAGACTGAACAGCTGCGCCAGCAGTAGACTACAGGTGGTTTTACCATTGGTGCCGGTGATGCCGGTCAGTGACAGTGAGGCTGAGGGATCGCCGTAAAAACGTCCCGCCAGTTCGCTCAGCTGACGATTCAGGCCCTCGACCGGGATCACTCGCGGGTCCTGGCAATCGAGCCCATCTGCCTCGGCCAGTGCGGCGACAGCACCGGATGCCAGTGCCTGGGGCAGGTAGTCGCGGCCATCTGCGTTGGTACCGGGAATCGCGATAAATAGTTGACCCGGCTCGAGTAAACGACTGTCGAGACACAAACCGGTCACGGGTGTGCCAACCAATGCGGCAGGCAGGGACATGCCAGGCAACAGGGTTGCCAGCGTTGGCAGCGGGGTGTTCGCGGAGGCTGTCATCACGTGGCATCTCCGGGCTTGCGATTGTTCAACACCACTTCCTGCTGGACATTTTCCAGCGAAGGCGGGATTTTCAGCATTCTCAGGGCGTCGGCGGTCACTTCGGAAAATACCGGCGCTGCCACTGCCCCGCCAAAATAATCGTCACCCCGAGGGTCGTCGATCACCACCACGGTCACCAGCCGAGGGTTGTCAGCGGGCACCATGCCGGCAAACATCGAGACATAGCGATTTTTCTCGTAGCCGAACTTGCCCACCTTGTGCACCGTGCCGGTTTTACCCGCCACATCGTAGGAACTGATCGCCGCCCGGGTGGCTGTGCCCCCCGCGCGGGTGGCATGGGTCATCATCTCCCGCATGGTAGCGGCCAACTCTGAATCCAGTACCTGCTCACCAACCGGGGCATCATTCACACTGAGCAGGGATACCGGTTTTTTCAGGCCGTCACTGGCGATCACACCATAAGCCTGGGCCAGCTGTAATGCCGTGGCGGCAAACCCGTGACCAAAAGCAAAATTGGCCCGCTCAATCGAGGGCCAACGACGGTAATCAGGCAGGCTGCCGGGGCTCTCTCCCGGGAATCCGGTGCCGGGACTTTTTCCCATTCCCACCCGGTAGAACATCTCGCGGATATGCTCCGGCTCAAGATCCAGCGCCAACTTGGTAGTGCCCACCTGACTGGACTTGGTCAACAGTGTGGTCAGATCAATCACGCCGTAGTTGCGATGATCGTAGAAGGTCTTTCTGCCGACCCGTATTGAACCGGGGTTGGTATCAATCAGGGTTTCGGGTAAATATTTGCCGCTTTCCAGTGCCGCCAGTACGGTGAACGGCTTCATGGTGGAACCGGGCTCCACCAGATCGGTCACTGCGCGATTGCGCAGCGCATCAGAGCTCAGCTGGCTGCGATCATTGGGGTTGAAAGACGGCTGATTGGCCATAGCCAGCACTTCGCCGGTGCGCACATCCAGTATGACCACCGAGCCCGAAACAGCCTTGAATTTACCCATCGCCGCCTTGAGTTCACGGTAGGCGGTGTATTGCAGACGCAGGTCAATACTGAGGGCCAGATTCTGTCCCGGCTTTTCGCTGCGCACCAGCGCCAGGTCCCTGATTACCCGACCCTTGAGATCCTTGAGCACCTGTTTTGCCCCGGGCACACCGGTTAACAGGTGGTCGTAGGCGAGCTCCATGCCCTCCTGACCACGATCATCGATATTGGTAAAGCCCACCAACTGGGCGGCAATCTCTCCGGCAGGGTAAAACCGTTTGTATTCCGGCTGTCCAAACACCCCTGGCATCTCAAGTTTGAGCACCTGCTCCGCCTGCTCGGGTGTCACCTGACGTGCCAGATACATAAACTCCTTGTTGGCATATCGAACCAACCGCTGCTGCAGCTCCTCCCGGGTGATGGACAACAGGCTGGCCAGCTCAGCGAGCTCGGGCGCCCGGTTATCCATCAACTTTGGATTGGCCCAGAGTGTTACCACCGGTGTACTGACAGCGAGCGGTTCGCCGCGACGATCGGTAATGACGCCCCGATAGGCCGGAATCGTTTCGGTCCGGACTGTGCGCGCCTGCCCCTGTATCTGCAAAAACTCATAACCGCGATCGACGTCCGGCAACACCTGCAGGCTGGCGATATGCCAGAAACCTGCCACCGGCAGAATCGCCAGCACCATCACCACCAGCATGTAACGCCAGCGCTGAATGGTGAGCTTGTTGGGCCTGATGCCACTCATTCGACCTTCTCTCCGGCACGCACCACAATAACTTCACCGGGTTTCGGTACCCGCATCTGCAATTCCGATTTGGCCAGTTGTTCCACGCGACTCAGCGAAGCCCAAGAACTCTGCTCCAGCAAATAGCGGCCCCACTCAACCTGAAGTGCATTGGCCTCCTGCTCAAGTTTGGCCAGCTCGTTGTAGAGCTGGCGACACAGGTGACTGACATAGATAACCGACAACGCCGAGAGCACCAACAACAGCCACAGCACCGGCAGCCAGCCGCCTGTGCGAACGGACAATGGGCGTCTGGCAATCACGACAGCTTCTCCGCAACACGCATCACGGCACTTCTGGAACGCAGGTTAGTGGCCACTTCAGCCGAACTGGGTTTGCTTGCTTTGCCCACAGAGCGCATCCGCCGAACAATATCTTTCTCCATGATGGGCAGTCCTTTTGGCAGCGGCTTGCCGCGTTCTTTCTCCCGGATAAACCGCTTAACGATCCGATCTTCCAGCGAGTGAAAACTGATGACCACCAGCCGCCCGCCAACTGCGAGCACGTCCAGAATTGATGCCAACGCCAGCTCGAGGTCTTCCAGCTCGCGGTTAATAAAAATACGGATACCCTGAAAAGCCCGGGTCGCCGGGTGTTTGCCCTTTTCCCAGGAGGGGTTGGCTTCAGCGACAATCGAAGCCAGCCTCGCGGTGCGGGTAATTGGTTGCTCACTGCGGGCGGCAATAATGGCTTTCGCCATACGCCGGGCAAAGCGCTCTTCGCCGTAGTCGCGCAGCACCCGGGTAATTTCTTGCTCTTCTGCGGTTGCCAACCAGTCGGCCGCACTGATGCCGGAATCCGGATCCATACGCATATCCAGAGGCCCATCGCGAAGAAAACTGAATCCACGCGATGCATCATCCAGTTGGGGAGAGGAGACACCCAGGTCCAGCAGCACCCCCTGAACCTCACCCAGCCGATGCTGTGCCGATACCATCTCGGCCAACTGTGCAAAGGAGCCACGGACTATCTGAAAACGGTTGTCTTCGGCAAATTTTTCGCTGGCAACCTGACAGGCCACCGGGTCTTTGTCGATTCCCATCAGCCGACCCCGCTCACTCAGTGCGGCGAGGATTCTGGTCGCGTGCCCGCCCCGGCCGAAAGTGCCGTCCACGTAAAAACCGTCGGGGTCGGTGACAAGGGCAGCAACTGCCTCGTCCAGCAGAACGGTCGTGTGTTCGACCTGTGCCGACATAGCCCCTTACCTCAGCATTACAGTGACAGGGATTGCATTTCTACCGGTATCTGCAGATCGTCTTCGCTGTCAGCCAGCCAGCTCTCTCTACCGGAATTCCAGTTTTCTTCGCTCCACAGCTCAAAGCGGTGACGCTGGCCTACCAGCACCACTTTCTTGTCCAGTTGCGCGTATTGGCGCAACTCCGGGGGGATCAGAACACGCCCGTTACTGTCCAGTTCCAGTTCACGGGCATGGCCGATCAGGATTCGTTGCAACTTGCGCGTCAGCGGGTTGAAGGAAGGCAGCTGTGCTATTTCTTCTTCAATCTTTTCCCATTCCTGTAGCGGATAGATCAGCAGACATTTATCCTGTATATCGATAGTGGCAATCAGGCAGCCACCACAGCTGGCTTCCAGGGAGGCACGGTACCGCGCGGGTATGGCCATCCGCCCCTTGGTATCCACATTAATTTCGTTGCTGCCTCTAAACACCGCTATCGCCTGACTCGAAATGACAGGGGGAATGGGTGAGCAAACCCACTCTGCCCCACTTTTACCCACTTTTCGTCACTATAT
>CATLZI010000118.1 GCA_950063125.1 uncultured Porticoccus sp.
CGCCAAATCCGCTATGATAAGCGAAAATCAATACGGGTTTATCCGATTCACAAGGTTTACGGAAGGTTCACGGACATGATAGGTATCAACAACCTCGCTCTCGCTCTGCTGACAATGGCGTTGTGCCTCCCTTTGCACGCGGCAAAAGTTTACAAGTGGCAGGATGCCGATGGTGCGTGGCACTTCTCTGAAAAACCGCCCGTAGAGCAATCTGCTGAAACAATAAAAATACCCACACCCGGCAAGGGTAAAGAAGTTACTGCAACAACGCCTGACCAAATACCTGAAAGCAACGGATCAGAGAAGACCCCGGACCTGAAAACCAAAAAATCTGAAGAGGTAGCCGCTGAAGATGCGGCCCTTGCCAGGGAAAACTGTATTAAAGCCAGAGAAAACCTTGAAAACCTGCAAAGGGGCAGCAGGCTGAGAGTAAAAGATCCGGACACTGATCAAGTGCGTTATCTCAGTACAGAAGAACAAAATGAATGGATAGAAAAGTCCCGAACAATGATTCAGGAGAACTGTCAGTAATCGATTGGAGCTTGGGTGTGGCAGCCAGCCCGGATTCGGGCTGGCCACAGATTACCCATGATGGCCTGCAGACAACAGGCAACGCTCAGTCGGCTGAACGGCCCTGAGTCCGGTGAAACCTGACATCGCTCCCATCAAGGTCCCCAGTAATCTCATCCCCTGGTGAAAACTGGCCACTCAGTACTGATTGCGCCAAAGGATTTTCCAGTAATTGTTGTATCGCACGTTTCAATGGTCTGGCCCCGTAAACCGGGTCAAAACCCGCTTCACAGATCTTGTCCATCACCTCATCCGACAAAACCAGCGACAGCTCACGGTCCTGTAGACGTTTTCTAAGCAGGCCGAGCTGAATTTCGGCAATACCCCGAATCTGCCCTTTGCCCAGTGGGTGAAACACCACCACTTCGTCAATCCGGTTGATGAATTCCGGCCGGAAATGGCCTTCCACCACATCCATCACCGCGCTTTTCATGGCCTGATAGCGGTTCTCATTGGTGGTGGAATCATCCGGTAGATCATCGCCGGCACCTTCATCAAAGCTGATAGTATCGAAGGAACGATCTTCCACCACCGCCTGAATCCGGTCAGACCCCAGGTTGGAGGTCATTACAATCACGGTGTTGCGAAAATCTACCGTGCGGCCCTGGCCATCAGTCAGTCGACCGTCATCCAGCACCTGCAACAAAATATTGAATACGTCGGGGTGCGCTTTTTCCACCTCATCCAGCAGCAGTACCGAATAGGGACGGCGTCTGACCGCCTCGGTCAGGTAACCACCTTCCTCATAACCCACATAACCGGGGGGAGCACCCACCAGCCTTGCCACCGAATGCTTTTCCATGAATTCTGACATGTCGATGCGCACCATGGCATCGACACTGTCGAACAGAAATTCTGCCAACGCCTTGCAGAGCTCGGTTTTGCCCACCCCGGTGGGACCGAGAAACAGGAACGAACCGTTGGGCCGATTGGGGTCTGACAACCCGGCCCGACTGCGGCGCACCGCATTGGACACCGCCACCACGGCTTCCTGCTGACCGATCACCCGTTTGTGCAGCGCATCTTCCCTTCGCATTCGCTTGTCCCTCTCCCCATCCAGCATTTTCGATACCGGGATACCGGTCCATTTGGAAACCACCTCGGCAATTTCCTCCTCGGTCACCTTGTTGCGCAATAAATGGGTTTCGCGGGTCTCCGCTTCACTGGCCGCAGCCAACTGCTTTTCCAGTTCCGGAATCCGGCCATATTGCAGTTCTGACATTTTGGTCAGGTCACCGGCACGCCGTGCGGCATCCATATCAATGCGCGCCTGCTCGAGATCGCTCTTGATCTGTGCGGAACCCTGCACAGCTGCTTTTTCGGCCTTCCAGATCTCGTCGAGATCAGCATATTCCTTACCGATTGACTCAATATCCTTCTGGATTTTTTCCAGTCGCTTGCGGGATGCTTCATCCTCTTCCTTCTTGACTGCCTCGCGCTCCATTTTCAGCTGAATCAGGCGGCGCTCGAGGCGATCCATTTCCTCTGGCTTGGAGTCAATCTCCATGCGAATTCGGCTGGCGGCCTCATCAACCAGATCGATGGCCTTGTCCGGTAGCTGGCGATCGGTGATGTAGCGTTGCGACAATTTGGCGGCGGCGACAATCGCAGAGTCGGTGATATCCACCCCGTGGTGGACTTCATAGCGCTCTTTCAGGCCACGGAGAATGGCAATGGTGTCCTCTTCATTGGGCTCATCCACCTGAATTTTCTGAAAACGCCGTTCCAGCGCCGCATCTTTTTCAATGTACTTGCGATACTCATCCAGCGTGGTGGCACCGACGCAGTGCAGTTCGCCCCGCGCCAGAGCGGGCTTGAGCATATTGCCGGCATCCATGGCACCCTCGGCTTTACCCGCACCCACCATGGTGTGCAACTCATCGATAAACAGGATGATCCGACCCTCCTGCTTGCCAAGTTCATTGAGTACCGCCTTGAGGCGCTCTTCAAAATCACCGCGAAATTTGGCACCAGCCAGCAGTGCACCCAGATCGAGTGACAGCACGCGCTTGTCCTTCAGCCCTTCAGGGACTTCACCATTCACGACCCGCTGCGCCAGACCTTCAATAATGGCGGTTTTACCCACACCGGGCTCACCGATCAGCACCGGATTATTCTTGGTACGGCGCTGCAATACCTGAATGGTACGGCGAATTTCGTCATCCCGGCCAATTACGGGGTCCAGCTTGCCCTGCTCGGCACGGGCAGTCAGATCGATGGTATATTTTTCCAATGCCTGACGGCTGCCTTCAGCTTCCGGGTCTGTCACTGCTTCACCTCCACGAATTTTTTCCACCACCGCTTTCAGTTTGTTCTTGTCACCAAATTTGGCCAGAGACTTGCCCAAATCTCCTTTGTCCTCGAAGGCCGCCAACAGCACTGCCTCGCTGGAAATATATTGATCGCCCTGTTGCTGGGCCTGCTTATCCGCCAGGTTGAACAATCGTCCCAGCTCAGGAGAAATAGCGATATCGCCCGTCGGGGTCTGGACCCGGGGCAACTGATCCAGTTGCTGCGTGAGCGCAGCTTTCAGCCCGGCGAGATCAAAGCCCGCCTGACTGAGCATGGGCCCGATGGCACCACCCTGCTGGCTCAACATCGCCAGCACCAGATGAACAGGCTCAAGCGCGGTGTTGTCGCGGCCAACGGCCATCGATTGCGCATCGGATATCGCACTTTGCAAGTGACTGGTAAAACGGTCAAATCGCATAATCAACCTCAATAATGTTTGTCAGAACATATAGTTGGGGCTGGGAGGAGGAATTCAAGAAGAGGTTGGTGTTTAACTGATCCAGATCAGGCTGGCCATTCGTCCGGTCTGTCCATCGCGGCGATAGGAATAGAACAACTCGGGGTTGGCAAAGGTGCAGTGCCCGCCTCCAAAAATGGCCGTGATACCGGATGCCGACAGCGCCAGTCGGGCAAGTGAAAAAATGTCCGCCTGCCAGCGGTCAGTCCGGGTTCGGAGAAAGCAGGCATCAAGCTGTTGCCGAGGCCCCCTCCCTGTCGTATTGGCCAGAAAAGCCCGATAGACATCTTCGCCCACTTCAAAGTGGGGTTGACTGATGGCCGGACCCAACCAGGCCAGCAACTGATCTGGACGGTTTTTAAATTGACTAATGGCATTGGCTACCACACCGCCAGCCAATCCGCGCCAACCCGCATGAACAGCGGCCACCTCTCCACCCGCCCTGTCACAGATCAGAATCGGCAAGCAATCAGCCGTCATCACGGTACAAACCACAGCCTGCTGGTCACTGTAGCAGGCATCTGCGCGCCGAATAATGCCGTCACTCTGAGCATGGACCACATCGACACCATGAACCTGTTCCAGCAATTGCGGCGCAACCGGAAGCCGCAGTAACGAACCCAGCAATTCCCAGTTTTGCTCCACAGACTGGGCATTATCTCCCACGTGGTAGGCCAGGTTCAGGCTTCGCCAGGCAGCCGCAGACAGACCGCCTCGACGCGTGCTGACAGCAGCCTTGACAGAGTGGGGTGCGGGCCAATCGGGAAGGATGATGGACATTGCATCAATCAGGCTGATTCATGATCGGAACGAAGTGCATCCAGCAGATGCATAAAGTCTTCCGGAGCCTCTACCTGCCATTCGACCAACGCTTCCGTCTGCGGATGAATCAGGGCCAACCTGGCCGCATGTAATGCCTGCCGCTTGAAGGTCCGCAATGTATCCTGAAGTTCGTCGGAGGCCCCTTTCGGCAGTTTTAGGCGCCCACCGTAAGTGGCATCGCCAACCAGGGGATAACCAATTGAGGCCATGTGCACCCGAATCTGATGCGTCCGCCCGGTTTCCAGCTTTAAGCGAATATGGGTATGACCGGCAAAGCGCTCAATCACCCGGTAATGGGTAATGGCCTCTTTGCCACCATGATCCAGTACTGCCATTCTGGTTCTCACCTGTGGATGCCGACCCAATGGCTTGCTGACCATTCCGCCACCCGTCATGACACCCGGCACTACCGCCTCATATTCACGACTCACCGATCTGTCCTGCAACTGTCGGATCAGCGATTGATGTGCAGCAAGCGTTTTCGCGACTACCATAAGACCGGTGGTATCTTTATCCAACCGATGCACGATACCGGCTCGAGGAATATTTTCATTGCCTGGCAGATGGTGAATCAGCCCGTTCAACAGAGTGCCCTGATAGTTGCCGGCGGCGGGATGCACAACCAGCCCGGCCGGTTTATTGATCACCAGCAGATGCTCATCCTCATAAATGATGTCCAGGGTCATGGGTTCCGCCGACCACTCACCCTCCGGCTCCAATGTTGCCTTGACTGTCAGCTGCTCGCCGCCAAACAGCTTGTCCCGGGAACGGCAGGACTTGCCATCAACCAGCAGGTCGCCCTCCTTGATCCACCGCTGTAGACGGGAGCGGGAAAATCCCTTGAACAATTCGGCAGCTATCTGGTCGAGCCGGGCGCCGCCAACGGTCTCCGGAACAATCGCATTAAGAACAACAGGTTCAGTCATTGAAGTTTTGAATCCGCTCGGGGCTGTGGTTAAATAGGCCATCTTACAGGCTTTACTTCGGCCGATAAAAACACTTTCACCGTTGACCCACCAGGATTCAATCATTCCATGCGATTTCCCGCTCTATTGTTTGTTTGCTCGATTTTTCTGACCAGTGGCTGTGCCTGGCTTGGAAGCGGTGATGACAAGGATTCCAATAAGACAGATACCTCCGGTTATACCGAGGCCGATTTTTTTGAAAAAATCCAGAAAGAACTGGCGTCAGGCTACTGGTTTCAGGCGATTGAAAACCTGGAGGCCCTGGAAGCCCAGTATCCATTCGGGGATTACGCTGAACAGGCCCAGCTGGAACTGATTTATGCCTACTTCAGGTCTCAGGATTATGAGGCGACCATCGCCTCCGCCGACCGCTTTATCCGCCTGCACCCCCAACACCCCAACGTGGATTATGCCTATTACCTGAAAGGTCTGGCCTCTTTTGTTCAGAGCAAGGGGTTTTTTGAACAATTTCTTCCCACCGATGAAACCAAGCGTGATCCAGGTTCGGCGCGCAACTCGTTTGTCACGTTCAATGAATTGCTCAACCGCTTCCCGGAAAGCGCCTATGCGCCCGATGCCCGCAAGCGGATGGTCTACCTCCGCAACATCCTCGCCCGGCATGAAATTCATGTCGCCAACTACTATTTTCTGCGGGGTGCCTATCTGGCTGCCGCCAACCGCGGCCGTTATGTGGTTGAAAATTTCCAGAAAACGCCCGCAGTACCTGACGGACTGGCGGTCATGGCGCAGGCCTATCATTTCATGCAGATGCAGGACCTGGCAGCAGATGCAGCGGCCCTCCTGGCAGCCAACTACCCCCAGCATCCCGCTCTGGATGCCAGCGGCCAGTTCCAGTACCAGGACGACCCCCATTTTATGGAACCAACCTGGTTGAATAAAATGACCCTCGGCCTCTACGACCACCCGGATCCGCCCAGATTTGATTCCCGCCATGTCTTCAATGAGCGTTATCGCAATGTGTCGGGCGGCAACAATCGGGGCGAAGAGAAACGATCCTGGCTCAGTTGGCTGACACTGGGTGTGCTCGACTGATACAGCGACTCGGCGGCAGCTTGATGAAAAATTCCAAACGAATAAAGGAGCTGTTGCTCCTTTATTCGTTTTTGCGGACCGGTTTTTCAACCAGGATAATTAAAATATCGTATTCCAGCCTGTTTCGAAAATCCGTTATTCTTGGTTACCCGTCTATGCTTGTAGAGTTCGCTCAGAAACAGTCAACTTTATTCGGAGAAAATAACGATGCAAACACCTGATGCCAAACTTATTTTGCAGGAAATGAAAGTCCTGCCCAGCATTGATCCGGCCTACGAGATCACCAGGCGTGTTGATTTTATCAAGTCGATCCTGACCAGTGCCAACTTGCACAAGCTGGTGCTGGGCATCAGTGGTGGCATTGATTCAACAACCTGCGGGCGACTGGCACAGCTGGCCGTTGAACAACTGAATCAGGA